>JBKJPI010000287.1:0-4007 GCA_046595235.1 Burkholderiales bacterium
CCCACGAACAGAAGGAAACCCATGGTTTCCCTCCGTAACCTCCTTTCCTTCGTTGCGGTTCAGGGGCGGCGCTCGCCTTCGCTCGGGCCTGATCGCGGCACCTCGCTACACTCGGCAGCCTGGCGGCACTCCGCGATCCGGTAATGATACAGAGGAAAACCCGGGTTTCCTCCGTAACCTCCTTTCCTTAGATTGCCGTTTCGCGCCGCTCGTGGGCGAGCCCTAGGGTTCGTTACCGTTCGTGCTGAGCGCAACGCCGCGGAGTCGAAGTATGAACGGAAGAGCTCAGCGCCGCGCTGCACTGAGCACGCTTTTCACATCCCGTACGAACGCGAGCACGCGCTGAAGCTGCTCGAGATTGCGGACTTCGCATGTAAAGCGCATGCGTGCAATGTGCGATGCACTCTGTGTTGCCGTCGCCGTGACGTTGATGCGTTCGCGTGTGAGCACATCCGAGATATCACGCAGAAGCCCGGTTCTATCTACCGCCTCGACGACGACGTCCACCGGGAAAGTCGCGCCCACGGCCTCGCCCCATTCCGCATCGACGCGCCGCTCGGCCGCAAGGCGCTTCAAGTTCGCGCAGTCCGAACGATGCACGCTCACCCCACGCCCCCGTGTCACGAAACCGACGATCGGCTCCGGCGGCACGGGCTTGCAGCATTTCGCCGTGAGCGTGAGGAGCTTATCCACGCCGACAACGAGAACGCTGCTGCGGTTCCCCGTTTTCGATTTGCGCGCAGCGGGCGGCCGCGCCACGCGATCGGGCGCCTCAGGGTCATGCCTCTTCGGATCGAGTGCCTCCTGCAGCATCTTCGGCCCGACCGCGCCGCGCGCGATGTCGGCAAGGAGATCGGGCAGCTTTTCGTAGCCCATCTCCTCAGCCAGCTTGTCGAGGTTCCTCGCCGTCATACCGTGGCGCTGCAGCTCTTTGTCGAGGAGCGTTCGGCCGTGCGCAATGTCAGCCTCGAGGTTCTGGCGGTTAAACCACTGCCTTACCTTGCTGCGTGCGCCCTGACTCTTCAGGAAGTTCAGCACAGGGTTGAGCCAGTCCCGGCTCGGACCGCCCTGCTTTGCAGCGACAATCTCCACCTGCTGACCGTTGTGGAGCGCGGTATTGAGCGGCACCATCACGCCGTCCACTTTCGCACCACGGCAGCGATGACCGAGCTCGGTGTGCACGTGGTAAGCGAAATCGATCGGCGTTGCACCGTGCGGCAGGTCGATCACGCGGCCCTGCGGCGTCAGAACGTAAACAGTATCGGCAAAGAGCCCGGTCCTGAACTGCTCGGCGAGCTCACCTGCATCGCTGACTTCCTCTTTCCATTCGAGCACCTGTCTCAGCCACGCGATCTTTTCGTCGAAACCGCGGTCGTTGCGCGCGTCTTCTTTGTAACGCCAGTGCGCCGCAACGCCGAGCTCCGAATGCTGATGCATCTCGTGCGTTCGTATCTGCACTTCGACTGCCTTACCCTCGGGACCGATGACAGCGGTATGCAGTGAGCGGTAGTTGTTGCTCTTCGGCTTGGCAACGTAATCGTCGAATTCCTTCGGGATCGGCGACCAGAGGTGATGCACGAGGCCGAGCGCCGTGTAGCAGTCTTTCAAGTCGTGCACCAGCACGCGCACCGCACGCACATCGTGCAGCGCCTCGAAGCCAACGCCCTTTCGGAGCATCTTTTTGTAAATGCTGTAAAGGTGTTTCGGCCGCCCCGTGACTTCGGCCTGAACCCCTGCGCGTGTGAGCTCGGCCTTGAGGAGCGCGATGAGCGCCTCGATATAGCGCTCGCGATCCACGCGTTTTTCGTCGAGGTCGCGTGCGATGCGCTTGTATGTATCAGGATCGAGTATGCGAAAGGCGAGATCCTCCAGCTCCCACTTCAGGTGCCAGATGCCGAGCCTGTTTGCCAGCGGCGCGAAGATATCGCGCGTGAGCTCGGCGGCTGCCAGCCGCGCAGGTGCGTCGTCCCCGCGCACGACTGTCCGAAGCCACTGCAAATGGTCGCCAAGCTTGATCAGAACGATGCGCACATCCTGCACCATCGCAAGCAGCATCTTGCGGAGCGATTCGAGTTGCGCCGCCTGCTGCTGCGGCCTGTGCACGACGCGCTGCCGGCTCGAGAGTGCACCGATCTGCGCCATGCGCACCACACCTTCGCAAAGGTCAGCGATTGCAGCGCCGAACTTGACGCGAATCGCAAGTGCCGCATCGGACGATTGCTCGTACGCCGGATAAAGGAGGGCCGCTGCGAGCGTCTCCGCGTCCAGCCTCAGATCTGAAAGCGTGCGTGTAACCCCCAGCGCGTAGTCGAGGAGAGACTCACCGGGGATGATCGCGCGCTCGATATACAACGGCTCGACGTACGCCAGCGCGCGCTCGATCAATGCGTCCTGAGCGCCGCCTGCCAAAGCCAGATGAGCGCGCGCGGCGTCAGTGGCCCCGGGCTCGGCATGAACTAGTTGAAGATGTGATCTCTTAACCATGAGGGGGTGCGAACGGTTGCTTCATGTTACCAAACATACTTACGGCAGCGACTCAGCCGCCGCTGTCGTGCCAGTAGCGGCGATGCAGGGCGCGCCAGCGCTGTACATTGATCGCGCCGTCGTTACTGATCGAGATCAGCACCGCACCGTCGCGATCGGTTCGGTAGTTCGCAGCGCCCAGATCACGGTAGCGCTGCACCACTTCGGCGTGTGGATGCCCGAATCTGTTGCGATAACCTGCGGCGAAAATGACGGTCTTCGCGCCGACCGCGTGCGCGAACGCAGCCGTCGATGATGTCCTGCTGCCGTGATGAGGTGCCACGATGACATCGGCGGAGACATCGACGCCTTCCGCGACCATCGTCTCCTCAGCGCGCTTTTCGATGTCGCCCGGAAGCAGCACGCGGCCGCCGGGTGCGGTGACTTTCACGACGCAGCTCCTTTCGTTTTCTCTGCCCCTCGCTTGATCAGCAGTCCCTGCCGGGTAGAGAACATCGAAGCGCACGTCGTCCCAGGTCCAGCGTTGTCCTGCCTCGCAGCGAAACGCCCGATCGGCAATCAGAGGCAACGGATCCATGTCGGAGAGCAACGAGCCGAGCCACGTCACGGGCAGCGCCTGGAGGACGGAGAGTGCGCCGCCCGTGTGGTCCGCGTGATCATGACTCAAGACCAGCGCGTCGAGCGCGCGTACGCCGATCGCCCGGAGGTACGGCGCTATGATGCGATTTCCACTGTCTGCGCCGGGCCCCATGGGCGGGCCGGTATCGTAGACGAGCGCGTGATTGGCGGTGCGTATCACGACAGACAGGCCCTGCCCCACGTCGAGTACTGCGAGCTCAACCTCGCCGGGCTTCGGCTTCGGCGGCAGTACCAGGAAGAGCGGCAGGCACGCGATACCGCCAAGCCATCGGGCCGGCATACCGCGCGGCAGAAGGAGCCACAGTGCACCTGCGAGCCCGACGGCGACTGTCCACTCCACAGGTGTGTGCTGTTGCCACACCGCGTCGGGTGTCCCGCTCATCCATTCGAGTACATACATGCACCCTGCCATGACAAGGTGCGCGAGATGCAGCACGGCGTCGAACGGCAACAGCACGCCGACGAGTGCAAGCGGAACGACGGCAAGACTCACGACCGGAATCGCGAATGCATTAGCGATCGGGGAAATGAGGGAGACCTGCTGAAAGAGTGCAAGAAGAAGAGGTAGAAGCGCCACTGTCACTGCAGCCTGCGTGCGAGCCCATCCGCCAAGCCAGCCGGGCTGCTTTACGCGGTTCACCATGACCATGAGAATCGCCGCGACCGCCCCGAAGGAAAGCCAGAAGCCGGCAGAGCTGACAGCCCAGGGATCGATCAGCAACACGACAAGGAGAGCGGCGGCGAGCACGACCGACGGCGCGGATCCCACCCCGCACCAGAGCGCGACGGCCACGACGCACACCATATACAAAGTGCGCTGTGCGGGCACCGCAAAACCGGCGAGGAGCGTGTAGAGAAATGCCGCGGCAACGCCCGCGAGTGCT
>JBKJPI010000401.1:0-2824 GCA_046595235.1 Burkholderiales bacterium
CTGCCACGAGAGCCACGGCGCACTTATCTGCGGGTTGTCATAGTGGAGCAGCGGGAATCGCAACAAGTCTTGCGGCTCCTGCATGCGTTGCTCGATGCGCTCATGGCGGCAGGCATACCGTCGGCGCCGGTCAACACGGTCGGAGAGTACGTGAGCGATGCCTCCCTCCACGAGGCGGGTGTTCTCGAGAACGTGCGTATCCTGGAAGAAGCCGTCGCACTGGCGGGGCCGCTATTCAGCGCGGATTTTCTGCCCCACACGCGAAGCGCGCCGCCGAGTCTCTGAGAGCACACGGACAGCGTCCTGGATTCACTCGGATATCACGCAGCGGAGATCGAGCGGCTGCGCGAGCAGGGCGCTATCGGATAGCGCCGGAATCGTCAGGACCGTACGCAAGACAGTAGACGCGCTGAAAGCGGTTTACGAGGCCACGCACGCTGCGCTGAAAGCGTTCTGCCGATTAATCCAGCGGTTTGACACCCGCGTCCCGGGCGATCTTGACCATCAATGCGGTTTGCTCGCGCATGTGCGTGCCCAGCTGCTCGGGGGTACCGCCGCCGGCAAGACGCAGCCCCAGATCCAGCAGGCGCTTTTTTACGTCATCGGACGCCGCCGCCTTGTTGAGAGCCGCATTGAGCCGCATCACGAGATCCCGCGGCATGGCGGCGGGTCCTGCTATACCCAGAAAGCCTTCGAACTCAAAACCCGGCAGTCCGCTCTCGGCAACGGTCGGCACCTCCGGCAGGTTGGCAGCTCGCGCCGCGCCGGTTACCGCGAGGGCGCGCACCCGCCCCGCCTGAATGTACGGGATGCACTCGGGGAGCGGCGAAAACACGAGGTCGATCTGACCGCTGATCAGATCGACGAGCGCCGGCGCTCCTCCTTTGTAGGCGATGTTCACCATTTTGACGCCCGTCATTTTGCTGAACAATTCGGCGGTCATGTGCTGGGAGGACCCGCTGCCAGCGGAGCCATAGTTGAGCTGCCCCGGCCTCGCTTTCGCCAGCGCGATGAGGTCCTTCACAGTCTTCGCCGGAACCACCGGATTCACGACCAACCCATTGCCCTGATGAACGAGCATCGCGATCGGCGCCAGGTCTTTGAGCGGGTTGTAAGTCATCTTGTTATAGAACGCCATGTTGGTCCCGAGACCCGTGCCGCTGCTCATAAACAACGTATAGCCGTCCGGCGCGGATCTGACGACGAAGTCGGCGGCGATATTGCTCGCGACCCCGGGTCGATTTTCGACCACGAACTGCTGACCGAGATCGGTGGTGAGCTTCTGCGCGAAAATACGTCCGACGGTGTCGACGCTGCCCCCCGGCGCGTAGCCGACGATGACGCGCACCGGTTTGCTCGGATACGTTTGGCACCACGCCTGCCCCGCGACGCTCGCGAGTAGCAGGAAAAAAGAGACGGGCATGCGACCGGGCATCATTCCCTCCGTATGTAATGGCGCTTCGCAGCGGTTGAATCGCGCGAAGGGTCTCATTGTAACAACCTGATTTGGGTTATCTGACTCGTCTACAGAATCGAGCTGCTCGCTTGTTCGATACTTGACCACAGATTTCTCAACGGTCTGTTCCGCGATAAACATCTGCGCCATAGTATTGGCGGATCTCTGCAAGCTGAGCTGCGGGTGGCGGGGCATACGTCAACCGTTTGCTAACGAATGCGCCATCCATAAGCGCATCCATGTCGGCGGCCATCTCGCCGATCTTGACAAGCGCAGCGATGCCGTTGAGGAGCGGCACGCCGGGCTGAACTTCATGTATGCGGGAGCGCGCGAGCAAGGCCATCAACACGCCGCCCGCAGCGATCACGACCTCAGCGCCGCCCGCCGTGCTCGCGCGTGCGACTTCGAGGAACTGCGCACAGACCCGTGAGCCTTCAGCTGGATCTGTGAAAGCCGCATCGAGCGCGAGCGGTCTGTCGAGAGCAAGGGTTGGCGCGTCGACACAAAATCGCTCGAGGCCGTAGCGCCGCACGTTATCGAGCACGTGCGCACGGGATTTTTCAGACAGTGTGACCAGAGAAAAATTCGCGCCCATGAGGCAAGCCACATGCAGCGTCGCTTCGCACAGGCCCAGCACCGGCATGCGCGTCAACTCGCGCGCTTCGCGTAAGCCCGAGTCGGTGAAGTGGCCGATCAGGAAACCATCGTAGCCTTCGCGGCTCGCGCGCTCGACGTTCTCGAGGACTTCGGCCATCTCGAGATGATCCAGATAGGCTTGTTGCTTGCCGAGGCCGCCGATGCGCGTGATGCCATGGACATCGATCGTAGTGTCGGGCCTTTTGATCGACGCGATCACGCGCTTCAGCTCAGCCAGATAGGCAGCGAAAAGCGACTCGCGTGTTAGACTTTGATACCAAAGCTTCAATGCAATCTCCCTCTATTTACCCTCACGCCGGGTCGCAAAATCGGCCGCCGCGAGATCCCATCAGCTTATCGTCGGATCAAGCCATGGAACCGTCATGCCTCATTCACTAGACCGCATTCTGAACCCCCGCACGATTGCCGTCGTCGGCGCATCGAACGATCCGGAGAAGCGCGGCTACCGTGCCATCGCGACGCTGCTCGCTGACGAGTATCAGGGAAAGATCATTCCGATCAACCTGAAAGAGAAAAAAATCCTCGGGCTCGACTGCTACGCGAAGCTGCAGGACGTGCCGGAAGATATCGATCTCGCGCTTCTGTGCACGCCCGCGCGCGCGGCTCCCGAAGTGGTGCGCCAGTGCGGAGAGATAGGCGTGAAGGGGGCGCTCCTGCTCGCGGGCGGCTTCAGCGAGGCGAGCGAAGAAGGCCGCAAGCTTGAAGAGGAAA
>JBKJPI010000636.1:0-4655 GCA_046595235.1 Burkholderiales bacterium
GGCGCCGATATCGCGGAGATGAAAGACCTCGATGCCGAGCAGGCCGAGGTCGAGCACACCCTGACGCACGTCGCCAACGAGTCCATACAGAGCTTTCCGGTTCCAGTCATCGCACGGATCAACGGCTGGTGCCTTGGTTTTGGGATGGAGCTCGCAGCCGCCTGCGACATGCGCGTCGGTGCCGACAGCGCTAAATTCGGCATGCCGGAGGTTCGCGTCGGCATTCCCTCGGGCATGGAAGCGGTACTGCTGCCACCGCTGATCGGCTGGGGCAAGGCGGCAGAGCTCATCTATACGGGCGACATCATCGATGCATCGGAGGCGTATCGCTGTGGCTTCCTGCAGAAGGTGGTACCCGCCGCGGAGCTGGACGCAGCGGTTGAAAAGATGGTGAGCTCCATTCTGCTCGCGGGACCTCGCGCAATACGACTTCAGAAAGCGCTTATGCGCGATTGGCAGCGAATGTCACAAACGGACGCGATCTGGCAGGGCATACGCGCTTGTGTGGAGGCGCGCAGCACCGATGAGCCAAAGCGAATGATGGAAGCTTTCATCGCGCGCAAGCGCAAGTAATTCGGTGCAACGCGGAGTACAGCAATGAGGTTTGCCGCACTCTTTATCGCCGCAGTGCTGGTGGCGGCGGCCCACGATGCGCCCGCGCAACAATATCCGACAAAACCTATAAGGCTGATCGTCGGGTACGCCGCTGGCGGCGGTACCGACACCGTCGCGCGAGTATTTGCCCAAAGGCTCACAGAGGGCCTGGGCCGGCAGGTGATAGTCGACAACCGGCCCGGTGCTGCTGGCAATATCTCAACGGAGCTCGCTGTGCGCTCGCCGCCGGACGGCTATACGTTGCTGATGGGCAACATTGGACCGATTGCGGTAAACCCCCATCTTTACAAGCTTACGTTTGATCCGCTGCGCGATCTCACTCCCATTTCGCTGATTGCGCTCGCACCGTTGCTGGTGGTCGTTCATCCATCGCTGCCCGTGAAATCGCTGAAGGATCTTGTCGCGCTCGCGCGCCGCGAGCCAGGGAAGCTCAGCTATTCATCGGCTGGAGTCGGGTCGTCCAATCATCTCGCGGGCGCACTCTTCAACATCGAGGCTCGCGCGGATGTGGTGCATATTCCGTACAAAGGCGCGGCGCCAGCGCTGACGGACCTGATTGCAGGTAACGTTCAGTTGTCGTTCCAGACGCTGCCTTCCCTCGGTGGCAGTGTGCGATCCGGGCGTGTCAGAGCGCTGGCGGTCACCAGTGCTAAGCGCTCGCGTCTGTATCCGGAGATCCCGACGGCTGCAGAAGCCGGGCTTAAGGAGTTTGAAGTCAGCGCGTGGTACAGCATCGTGGCGCCGGCGGGCACACCACGAACTGTGGTTGATCGCGTGCGTGACGAGATCGTCAAAGCGCTCGCTCAAAAGGATGTGCTGGATCGCATGACAGCGGAAGGCGCAGAGCCGATGGGCAGCACACCCGAAGCATTCGCAGAGTTCATGCGTATCGAAACGGCCAAATGGGGCAGAGTCGTTCGCATCTCCGGCATGAAGCCGGACTGAACGATGTGCCTCCTGGAGCACGCTGCACAAGAGTTGCTTCCGGAGTACGGCGTTCACATCCGGGGAGACAAAAGGATGCCCGTCGGCTGAGCGCAGTCACTCGCACAAGGTGTTCCGCCGCGCGTGGCACGTCGTAACATTTGGCGAAGCCGAGGCGAGCGAATTTCACGAGGAACATACGGATGTCACACGACGATCTGCCCTTCGAGGGCGTCAAGGTTCTTGATGTGTCGCAGGGCGTAGCGGGGCCGTATTGCGCCATGCACCTCGCGCGTAACGGCGCCGACGTAATCAAGGTCGAGCCGCCTGGTTCAGGCTGCTGGAGCCGACAACTCGGGCGCGCGACGGGAGATCAAACGGCGCATTCCGTCGTTGTCAACCGCGCCAAGCGCTCGCTGTCGGTCGATCTCAAGACCGATGAAGGTGTGGCGATCGTCCAACGACTCGCCAAAGACTGCGATGTTTTTATCCAGAACTATCGCGTCGGGAAGATCGACAAGTTCGCCCTCGACTACAACAGTGTGAAGAGGTCCAATCCGGAAGTCATCTATCTCTCCATTACGGGCTTCGGCCCCCGGGGCCCGCGTTTCGATCAGCCTGGCACGGACTCCGTCATGCAGGCGTATACGGGGATGATGTCGATCAATCGCGGTCCCACGGGCATCCCCCAGCGCATCGAGATGCTGGCGATCGATTTCTCGGCCGGCCTTTACGCCTTCCAGGCGGTCGCAGCTGCCCTCTACAAGAAAGCAACGAAGGGCCGCGGCGCCTACATAGAAACGAGCCTTCTGGAATGCGCGCTCGCACTGCAGGAGGCGGCGATGATGGAGCACCATCTGCAGGGCGGCTCGGCTGAACCCATCGGCATGCCGGTCGGCATGTTCAAGACCAAGGACGGGTACATGAGCATCAACGCGCGGCGCGACCCGCATTTTCGGCGCCTTGCCCGAGTGCTGGGCAAAGACGAGTGGCTCGAGGACCCGCGCTATGTCGATTCGCCTTCACGCGTCAAGCATCGCGACGAACTGATGGCTGTACTGCGGCCACTATTCGAAACGAAGACCTCCGAGGAATGGGGCGAACTGCTCTCCAGCATCGACATTCTGAAGGCCAAAGTAAATACTTATGACGACGTCTTCGTGGATCCCCAGGTGCAGGCGGTGGATGGGGTCCGCTGGGTCGAGAACGACACGCTCGGCCGCGTGCCGATGGCAACGATCTGCGGCCAGCGTCCGCCAGCAACCGGCGACCGTCTGACGCACGCCCCACACGTCGGCGAGCACAGCCGGGAAATCCTGGGCGAGCTCGGCTACGGTGGCCCGGACATCCAAAGGCTTAACGCCTCGGGTGTTGTCTTTTGCCACGGGCTTTGAGCGGTCTGAAGTACGATCACGTTCCAAATCTTTGCTTTGCGGACTTTCGCAGTTTTCACGTTGGCGATACCGCCGGCCGGCCGTGGTGTTGTAAATCTGCTGCGGCCCTGCGCGATGCGAGGGCGCAGGCGCACCACAAACGAATCGAGGCCCGCACCGGTCGCTTAAACTCGCCTGTTCGAACAATAAGAAGAGGAGAGACCCATTCGTATCGCATTTGCTTCGTGTTGCGATTACCGAAAACAGATCGGCTCCAGTGTCTGGAACGACATTCTGGGCCACAAGCCGGATGTACTGCTGTTGCTCGGCGACAACGTTTACCTGCCAGCGCGATACAAACCAGAGAATCCCGGCGAATTGCGACGTCAGCTAAAGGTCCAGTACGACCGACTGCTCATTGATCCCTGTTTCAGCGCGCTTCTCAGCCATATGACGTCTGGCGAACGCAGGGTAGCGGCAATCTGGGACGATCACGACTTCCTCGGTGGCGCTGCGTATGCGAAGGAAGTTCCGGACGGATGTCGCGACGCTGCAAAAGCGCAGCTTTTCGAGTCTTTCGGATTCGCGACCCAACCACCGAATGTTTACCGGTCGTTCGAGATCGGTGAAGCGAAATTCGTGTTACTCGATTGCCGATCGTGGCGCGAGTCGCCGGACAAAGCACCCAACACGGTGGAAGACGTCCTCGGCGCGGAGCAACTCGAATGGCTGAGGCGAGAGCTCGAGCCTCAGAAGCGATTCACCATCGTCTGTTCGTCGCTGAGCTTTCACGATCACCCCGGCATGAAGCGCGAAAACTGGAATCGCTATCCCGCCGCGCGCGCCGAACTGTTAAGGCTGCTGGCAGGACGCACCGGCGTGCTTATGCTCTCGGGCGATATCCATCGTAACAGTGCAATGGATGACGACAAGCTGATCGAACTCGTTTCCTCCGGGGTTTCGCGCAAACACCAGTGGTGGTTCTGGCGGCAGCTGCGTAACTATGCCGTTCTCGATCTGGAGGCGGAAGGCGCGGTGGTTTCGTTCTACGAGAAGGACCCGTCAAAGAATAAGACGTTCTCTATGTCTTTGAGCAACTGGTGCCTTAAAACGTCCTAGACGTGGAGCTGCTGAATTAGCGAACAGGGAACAGACCAGGTCCGTCCCCTGTTTACCCCCACCGAGCGGGTCGTTCATTGCGTGATCGCAAGCCCTTCCAGCGCCAGGCCTAAAGGCAGGAGCTCGTTCATCTGGCGACGAAGCTGCTCGGTCATCAGAAGGCGTGCATAGCGGCGATTCATTTCCGGCTGCCGCAGGATGATGCGAGCGAGCTCCCATGCGCGTGGCAGGAGCGCGGCGACAGGCAGAATCTCGTTGACCAGCCCGTATTCCTTGGCCTCCTGCGCGTTGAGGCGCTGACCAGTCAGGAGAAAGTAGCGGCCGCGGTTCAGCCCCATCACCATCGGGAAGACGACGTGAACACCGTCCCCCGGAACAAGGCCACCGATAAAGTGTGCCGAGTCCTGGAATTCGGCTGTCTCCGAGGCCAACACGATGTCGCACATGACGGGGAGCTCGGGATGGCGGAGCGCGGGACCGTTCACGGCGCTGATCATCGGCACGTCGATCGCCAGAAGGTTCGTGAGAAGGTTTTTCGCCGTCCAGCCAAGCTCCGCCCACTCCTTGGGGCCCATATGGTGCGCAGTGCGGTTTGCGTCCGGGTCCGGCGCCGGACCGGAAAAC
>JBKJPI010000065.1:0-4598 GCA_046595235.1 Burkholderiales bacterium
CAGCGCTGAAATAAGCGGCGCCGTCGATGAGAAACGAAAGGCGACTCGCGCGCTCGATGCGCCAGCAGTTGCGGCCGGGGACGAGCATGCCGGACGCGGCTTCGGTGGTGTGGGGAGTCTGGTCCATGGGTCTTCTGATCTTCGGGGACGCTATGCTGCGACTGCAGTCCCGCGAGGCCCACGGCAAGTGGTGTGCCCGGCTTATCCGGGCGCCGCGGGTTCCGGTGCGGCGAATGCTCTGTCGTGCTCGAGGCAGGGGAGCATGCCTCGAACGCGCACGATGCGTGCCGGGTCGATATCCGCATACACGATGCCGGGTGCTTCACCGCCGTCCGCAAGAACTTCTCCCCACGGATCTACGACAAGCGAGTGTCCGTAAGTCGTGCGATTTCCCGGGTGCTCGCCGCACATCGCCGGCGCAAACACGAAGCACGCGTTTTCGATCGCTCGCGCTTTGACGAGTGTGTGCCAGTGCACTTTTCCGGTGGCGCGCTGGAACGATGATGGCACCGTCAGGTAGTGGGCTCCGGCGCGCGCCAGCGCCCGGTAGAGCTGCGGAAAGCGCAGGTCGTAGCACACCGTGAGGCCAATCCGGCCCCATGGCGTGTCAGCGACGACGGCGCGATCGCCCGGGCAATAAGTAGACGACTCGCGGATCGATTTTCCGTCGGGAAGCGTGGCATCGAACATGTGAATCTTGTCGTAGGTTGCAACGACGCGTCCGTCAGCCGATATCAGGTAGGAGCGGTTGGCTATGCGGTCAGTCTCAGTTTTCAGCGTAAGCGAGCCGGCGAGGAGCCACACTGAAAGCTCACGCGCGAGCGCCTGCATTTCTACGAGTGGCGCCCCGCCGTCTGCATCGAGCGCGCGTTCGCGCATGACGCGGCCGCTTCCGTCCATCATGAGGGCGTACTCGGGGGTGAGGACGAGCTGCGCGCGATTGGATGCGGCCTCGCGCGCCATGCCCTTGACGGATTCGAGGTTGGCAGCCAGATCGTTGCCCGTCTGCATTTGCAGGAGGGCAACGCGAAACGTGTGGGTCATCAGCGAAGTCGCCGGGAGTGCCTCACGGCCGTGCTGTGCGGGTTCAGACAGCCGGCACGGCCGTGCGCGGCGCCATCGTCCCTTTGGCAATATCCTCCGGCGCTTCCGCGTTCGGAAAGTTGAACTCGAGCACGGTGCCGATCGGGTCGCGCAGAAAAATCTGATAGCCGGCTTCCGGCACGTTCTGCTCCTCGAACTTGATGCCGAGCTCACGAACGTGCGTGCGAAAGTCCGTTGCGCCTTTCATGCGAAAAGCGATGTGGTCGACGCTGCCGTTGTGTTTTTCGGAAAGAAAGCCGTCGGCTACGCGGGCACCGACGTGCACCAGCGGCTCGTCGCCGGCGTACAGCCACAGGCCTTCGTTCTTGAAGTCCGGACGATAGCCTTTCTTGAGCCCGACGACTTCAGCATAGAACTTCTCGATCCCCGGCAGATCGGCTTTCGAGCAGCGGATATTGAGATGCAGTATTCCCTCGAGCATGTGCACGCCTTCCTCTAAACGTCCTGCGGTGTTGCACTCGCCGAGCTGTGGCCTGCGATCTCCCGCACCGGTTTGTCGCCCCGGATGTTGCGTCCGGTCGGCGACCACGTGCAGACCGGCGCGCCTTCAGCCCAGATCGTCTTGTACACGCCCGGCACGAAGAACTCCACGAAGACCATGTCCTCGCTGCCTTCGCTGCGGAGGAAATGCTTCTCGCGCTCGTCGTAATGGATGATGTCGCCTTTGCGAAGCGGTATCGCCTTTCCATTGGCGAATGCGGTGCCGCGGCCTTCCAGCAGATACATGAAGTGCTCTGCGCCTTCATGGTGATGGTTCGAGGCTTCGGTGCCGGGCGGATAGATGATCATCTCGCCCTTGATCGCAGTGGTGCCGAAAAGCTTCGGCGTCACAAGGTAGATGCGTTTACGCGCATCGTGCCCGGAATCGAGCACGGGCTCGCGCGTCCAGTCGACGACACGAAACTGCGGCGGGCGGTCTTCGAGCTCGGAATCGAAGCGTGCAGCGTTGGGCACCTGGGCGTAAAGGAACACCGCGCCCGCCTTCGTTGCGAGCGTGCCGCTGAATTCGGCCGGAAGAAAAACGACGTGCGTCCCGCCGAGCGCGACTTTGGCGCTGCCGTGAGTGAGCAGGGCGTCGCCCTGCAGCATCTGGAACCATGCGAGCTCGCCGGCGCCGACGGTGAGCGGCGTTGTGGCGCCGATGCCGAGCTTCATACGGTCAAGCAGGATCTTGGTGCCGGGGACGCGGGCCGCGGTGAGCAGTCGCTGCCGCTCGATGCCGGGCGCCAGAACTTCGGCCCACACACTGCTTTCGTTGAACGTGACCGCCAAGGTGTACTCCTCTCGCTACGCGCGGCGTAATGTAACCGCGTGCCGGAGTGAGCGCAAACCGCGGCGCCCCCTTCACCTGCGAGGCGGCGCGCCGAAGGGTGCTCACGCGCCCCGTCTCGAGGCTTCACGCACCATCCCGGCGCAACTGACGTAATCGACAGCGAGCGGGCTACAATGGCCGCGAGGATACGACCTGCCGCGCGTTTCGATTCTGAAAAACGTCGCGCCGAGATTGAACAGATGCTTACCCGTGGGAGATCATCATGAAATCGTCGTTAGCTCGTTTCGCAGGTCTCGTTGCTGCCGCCGCCTTGGTCGCACTTCCGGCCTCGATGGCTTCAGCGCAGCAAAAGGTCCTCAAGTTCATCCCACAGGCCGATTTGCGGATACTCGATCCAATCAGCACGACCGCGTACATCACGCGCAATCACGGCTACATGGTGTACGACACGCTGTTCGCGATGGACGAGAAGTTCCAGGTCCGGCCGCAGATGATCGACAGGTACGAGATCAGCAAAGACCAGCTTACCTATACGTTCACGCTGCGAGACGGTCTCAATTTTCACGATGGCCAACCCGTGCGTTCGGCCGACTGTATCGCCTCTATCGATCGCTGGGGCAAGCGCGACGCCCTCGGTCAGAAACTGGCTGAAGCCACTGCGTCGTGGACGGCCGTCAACGACAAAACATTCCGTCTGACGCTGAAGAAGCCTTTCCCGCTCACGCTCGAAGCGCTCGCCAAGCCGTCGTCGAACGTCCCCTTCATCATGCCCGAGCGCATCGCGAAAACCGATGCGTTCAAGAACATCGAAGATCCGACGGGCTCCGGGCCCTTCAAGTTCGTCAGAGCCGAATGGGTTCCCGGCAACAAGGTCGTGTACGTCAAGAACACCGACTATGTGCCGCGCAAGGAGCCGCCGTCATGGGCGTCCGGCGGAAAAGTCGTAAAAGTCGATCGCGTCGAATGGATCTATATCCCCGATTCGGCGACCGCCGCCGCGGCACTCAATGCGGGTGAAGCCGACTGGTGGGAGCAAATGCCGCCGGATCTCATTCCGCTGCTGGCGCGCAACAAGCAGGTCACCGTCAAGAATATCGACCCCCTGGGGTCGATGGGCATGATCCGCTTCAACTTCCTTCATCCGCCGTTCAACAATCCGAAGATGCGCCAGGCGTTGCTGTACGCGGTCAACCAGCAGGATTACGTGATCGGCATCGCCGGTGACCCGAAGAACGGCAACCCGTGCTATTCGTATTTCACCTGCGGCACACCGCTCGCGTCCGAGATCGGCGCCGAGCCGCTGAAAGGCAAGCGCGATCTGGAAAAGGCAAGACAGCTCATCAAGGAGTCGGGTTACAAGGGCGAGCGCATCGTAATCATCAATGCGACCGACCAGCCGATCGTCCATTCGCAGTCGCTCCTGACGCTGGCCATGCTGAAGAGCCTCGGGCTCAATGCCGAAGTGCAATCGGGTGACTGGGGCACGCTGATCACGCGCCGCGCGGTGAGGGAGCCTCCCGAAAAAGGAGGGTGGAATATCTTCCACACCTGGCTGGTGGGTCCTGACATGGTGAATCCTGCGGTCAACTTCCCGATCCGCGGCACGGGCGATAAGGCGTGGTTCGGGTGGCCGACCGATGCGAAGCTCGAAGAGCTGCGCGAAGCCTGGTTCAATTCGACCGACGCCGCAAGCTCGAAGAAAGCCGCAATTGCGGTTCAGCAGCGCGCGTTCGAATTCGTGCCGTTCATTCCCACCGGCCAGTTCATTCTGCCGACAGCATTTCGCTCTAACATTTCCGGAGTGATCATCGCGCCCGTAGCCTTCCTCTGGAATGTCGAGAAGAAGTGACGATCGCTTTAGCCGGATCGTCATCCCGGCGCACAGAACGTACATCCGGGACGCGTGATACGCGATCCGGGACCGCGATCCAGTTGATGCGCCCTTGTTCGCGTATGTAATACGGCGGCTGTTCGCGACCCTCGTCGTCATGACGGTGGTCGCGTTCATCGTCTTTTCGCTGCTTTATCTCACCCCCGGCGATCCGGCTGCAGTGATCGCCGGCGACGCCGCCACCACTGACGACATCAAGCGCATCCGGGCTAACCTCGGCCTCGACGCGCCTTTTCTGGTGCGCTTCGGCGGGTGGGTGTGGGGGCTTCTCCACGGCGATCTCGGTACTTCGATCTTCACTAATCTTCCGGTCACGCGCCTGATCGGGCA
>JBKJPI010000344.1:0-8604 GCA_046595235.1 Burkholderiales bacterium
CAGGCGCGACGTGCAGCACGCAGGTGCCATACGAGGTTCCGCTCATGCGCGCATCGGAGATCCGCACCATGTCGCGAACGCCTTTTTTCAGGAGCTTCTTCGGGATCGGAAGTTGTCCCCACTCCGGCATTCCGGGCCCACCGAGCGGCCCCCCGTTCTTGAGCACGAGCACCGAGTTCTCGTCGACGTCGAGCGCGTCGTCGTCGATTCGGTTGGACATGTCGGTATAGTCGCTGAAGACGACGGCGCGGCCTGTATGTTTGAGAAGATGAGGCTCAGCGGCGGTCGGCTTGATGATCGCCCCGTCGGGCGCAAGATTGCCGCGCAGCACGGCAAGCCCGCCCGTTTCCGAAAGCGGATTCGAGCGTTTGCGGATCACGTCGTCGTTGTACACCTTCGCATTCGCGATGTTTTCGCCGAGCGTCTTTCCGTTGACGGTCATGCAGTCGCGGTGCAGCTTGTCGCCGAGCTCGGCAAGGAGCGCACGCAGGCCGCCCGCGTAATAGAAGTCTTCCATGAGGTACTTCGTTCCCGCCGGTCTGATGTTCGCAAGAACCGGTGTGGTGCGCGCGATCTCGTCGAAGCGGTCGGGCGTAAGCTCTATTCCCGCGCGACCTGCAATCGCCGTCAGGTGAATTATCGCGTTGGTGGATCCGGACAACGCGTGGATGGCAGTGATCGCGTTGTCGATCGACTTTTGCGAAAGGATGTCAGACGGCTTCAGGTCTTCCCACACCATTTCTACGACGCGCCGGCCGCTGTTTTCCGCCATGCGCGGGTGATTCGCGTCAGCTGCCGGTATCGATGCTGCACCCGGAAGGGTGAGGCCGAGGGTTTCAGCAACAGACGTCATCGTCGAAGCCGTGCCCATCGTCATGCAATGCCCGAAGGAGCGGGCAATACCCTCCTCCACTTCCTGCCATTCGCTCTCTCCGATCGTTCCTGCGCGAAGCTCAGCCCAGTACTTCCACGTATCGCTGCCGGAGCCCAGTGGCTCGCCGTGCCAGTTGCCCCGGAGCATCGGCCCTGCCGGCATGTAGATGATCGGTATGCCCATGCTGATGCCGCCCATGAGAAGGCCGGGCGTCGTCTTGTCGCAGCCGCCCATGAGCACGGCGCCATCGATCGGGTGCGCGCGCAGGAACTCCTCGGTTTCCATCGCGAGGAAGTTCCGGTACATCATCGAGCTCGGCTTGAGATACGTTTCTGAAACAGAATGCGCGGGCAGCTCGACCGGGAAGCCGCCGGCCTGCCACACACCGCGCTTCACTTCCTCGACACGTTGTTTGAAGTGCGCGTGACAAGGATTCAGATCGCTCCAGGTGTTGACGATCGCGATGACCGGCTTGCCGGTGAAATCCTCACGCGTGTAGCCCATCTGCAGCGCGCGCGAGCGATGGCTGAACGCGCGCAGATCTTTCGTGCCGAACCAGCGATGGCTGCGCAGGTCTTCGGCGCGCTTGCGTTGCGCCATATGAGGGAACTCCTTCGGTGCGATAACGCCTGGGGGTTCGGCACTATTCGCCGAATTGTTTTCGGTTATTCTAGCGCAGGCGAGAAGCCGCAAAGGCCGTCAGCCCTGACCCTTTGGAGGGAGCCCATGACATCAAGTGCGCGCCGTATCAGTATTGCAGCCGCATCGGTGCTTTCGCTGATGCTGCCGCAAACGAGTGTCGGCCAGACCGCAGCGAGTGCGTATCCCGCGAAACCGGTACGCATCATCGTGCCGTACGCACCGGGGGGCTCGACCGATGTGCTGTTTCGCATCTTTGCGCCGCGCCTGACGGAAGTGCTTGGCCAGCAGGCGATCGTGGACAATCGTCCAGGCGCAGCTTCTACGATTGGTCTCGACATCGTGGCGAAGTCACTGCCTGACGGCTACACAGTCGGCGTTGCGAATATCGCATACGGCGCGAACCCGAGCATCTACAGGAAAATGCCATTCGACGCGGAGAAAGACCTCGCACCTGTCGGACTCGTTTCGATCGTGACGATGGTACTCTCCGTGCATCCTTCGATCCCGGCACGCTCGGTGAGAGACTTCCTTGCGCTCGCCAGGGCGAAACCCGGCAGCCTCACCTATGCGTCAGCCGGCAACGGCAGCGCCAATCATCTTGCGACCGCTCGATTCGCACACATGGCAGGACTCAATCTCCAGCACGTGCCTTACAAGGGCGGAGGTCCGGCCGTGATCGCGATCGTCTCCGGCGAAGTCTCGACGCTGTTCGCAACGATTCCCTCCGCGATTCACCACTTCAAGAGCGGCAAGCTGCGACCGCTTGCGGTGAGCAGCGCAAAGCGCAATACGGCACTGTCGGAGCTGCCAACCGTTGGCGAAGCCGGCGTGCCGGGTTACGAAGCGATCGAGTGGCAGGGTCTCATGGTGCCGACGGGAACGCCGCGCGAGATCGTGATGAAGCTCAACCATGCGTTCGCCCGCGTGGCTGCGATGCCAGAAATCAGGGACAAAGTCGCCGCGCTCGGTTCGGATCTCGCACCGGGCACGCCTGAAGAATTCGACGCCTTTGTAAAACGCGAGCTTTCAGTATGGTCGAAAGTCGTGAGGGACGTCGGAATCAAAATCGATTAAGGGAAGCTCTTCGAACATGAGCGCGCGCACCGCAACGGCCACCGCAGAATCCCCCGCCGCCCCTCGCAGCTACAAAGGCGCGGAAATCATCGTCGAGTATCTGATCAAGGAAAAGGTGCCCTACCTTTTCGGCGTTTGCGGCCACGGTAACGTGGGCCTGCTCGACCCGGTCGCCGCAGCATCGGACCGCATCAAAACCATCTCGACGCATCACGAACAGTCTGCAGGCTACATGGCTGACGCCTACTACAAGGTCAGGCATCAGCCGGTGGCGACATTCACATCGTGCGGGCCGGGCTCGTGCAACCTTGTGATCGCGCTCGCCAACGCGATGATGGATTCATCCGCGTATCTGGCGATCACCGGCAATGTGCCGACGACGCAGTGGAACCGCATGCCGTTCCAGGAGACGGGGCGTTATTACCAGGGCGACTTCCCGTCGGTCATCCGGCCTTACGTGAAACGCAGCTTCCAGCCCACGCGCGCCGATATGGTCCCGCTTGCGATGAAGCAGGCTTTCGGGCTGCTGCGCAGCGGCCGTCCAGGTCCCGTGAACATCGACGTGCCGCTCGACGTCTTCCAGGAAGAAACATCGCTGGCGGTACCCGAGCCCGATCCGGTCGTCTATCAGCGCTCGCCTGGCGATATCGAGGGCCTGCGCAAAGCGCTGCAGCAGCTTGCTGACGCGAAACGCCCGGTTATCCTCGCCGGGCAGGGCGTCCTCCTGAGTGAAGCGACCGACGAGCTGCTCGAGTTCGTGCGCGTCATGCGCATTCCCGTCGTGACCAGCCCGAACGGCAAAGGCGCGATCGACGAGCTTCACGAGCTTGCGCTCGGACCGATCGGCCGCAACGGAACCTACGCCGCGAACGAAGCCACCAGGAATGCGGATGTGATGCTCGCGCTCGGCTGCAGCTTCGACGATCGGACGACGAGCGCGTGGATCGAGGGCTACACACTCGGGATCCCGCCGACCACGCTCATTCACGTCGACATCGACTCGGTGGAGATCGGCCGCAACTACCCGACTGCGATTGGCATCATCGCCGACGCGAAGGCAGCGCTCGGCGCGCTCACCGCAATGGCGCGCGAAAAACTCGGCACCGGCACGAAGAGCTACGCCGACTGGACAGCGCGGCTCGCCGAGCACGCGAGCTTGTGGGACGACTACCAGGGAAAGTTCTCGCGTAGCGAAGCGACGCCCGTGCGTCCCGAGCGCCTCATGCATGCCCTCTCGCGCGTCGTCCCTGAGAATGCGATCTTTGCGACGGACGTCGGCGTGCATCACAACTGGGTGGTACAGCTGTGGAAATCGCGCCGGCCGCGACATCTGCTTCAGTCGTGGGGATTCGCCGCGATGGGTTATGCAACCTCGGGAATCCTCGGCGCAAAGCTTGCGCAGCCGGAGTCGCCCGCAATCGCCGTGGTCGGCGACGGCTCATTCATGATGACACCGCACATTCTCGCTACCGCCGCTGAATACGAAATCCCTGCGGTGTGGGTCGTATGGAACAACTATGGCTACTGCTCGATTCGCGATCTTCAGCTCGGCTCGTTCAAGACTGGCGAGCTCGCGACGAGCTTCGCGAACGAGCGCACCGGCGCTTTGCAGAACACTGACTTCGCCATGCTCGCGCGGTCGATGGGCGTGGAAGGCACGCGCGTCGAGAAACCTGGCGACATCGAAGGCGCGGTCGAAACCGCGATCAACTCGAACAAGCCGTATCTCGTCGAAGTCGTCGTCGATCGAGAAATACGGCCGGTTGGAACGGGTACCTGGGTGCTGCCGCCGCTGCCGCATCCGGAGCCGAATTTCCTGAAACTCGCCCGCGGTGCCTGAAGCTGCAGCCACTATCCCCTGCTGAAGGGGCGCTCGAGACGCGGCCCGGTTTCGTGCCGCGGGAAGGCCGCGCTAGTTGGGCTTCACACCCGCGGCTTTCACGACCTTTGCCCATCGCGCAATGTCGTGCCGGATCAAATCAGAAAATTGGCCAGGTGTGTTTGCGCCCACCTCGGCACCCTGCTGCGCAAGCGTTTGCCTCACTTCCGGCAGCTGGAGGGCCTTCACGGTCTCGGCGTGCAGCTTCGCAACTATGGCGGGCGGCGTGCCGGTGGGTGCGAACATTCCGAACCATGAGCCTGAATCGAAGCCCGCAACGCCTTGCTCTGCGATCGTGGGCAATTCAGGAAGCGCGCCGGAACGCTTGAGACTCGTGACGGCGATCGCACGCACGCGGCCCGCCTGAATAAAAGGTAACGCCGAATTCATATTGTCGGCCATGAACTGGACCTGACCGCCCGCTACGGCGGCAAGCCCCGGCGCCCCGCCCTGATACGGGACATGGACCATGTTGGTTCCTGTCATCATCTTGAAAAGCTCCATGCCAAGATGACCGGGAGTGCCCTGCCCGGCTGAGGAGAAGTTGAGCGCGCCCGGTTTTTCTTTCGCAAGTGCGACGAGCTCGCTGATGTTTTTCGCGGCGACCGAAGGATGCACGACCACCACCTGCGGGACGATTGCTACCAGCGTGATCGGCGCAAAGTCCTTCAGCGCGTCATACGGTAGGCTCGTGTAAAGGCTCGGAGCGATGGCGTGCGTCGCGTTTGTCCCCATGAGCAGCGAATAGCCATCTGCATTGCCTTTTGCCACGAGGTTCGCGCCCAGTGTGCCGCCGGCGCCTGGACGGTTGTCGACAATGACGCTCTGCCCCCAGGTTTCGGTCAGGCGTTTGCCCACGACACGTGCCAGGATATCCGTGGCGCCGCCGGGTGGAAATGGCACCACCATGCGGATCGGGCGTGCCGGGTAATTCGATGCTGCGTCCACCGCCGCAGACGCGGCGCAGATGTTGCCGCTGGCGCTCGCGGCGAGGATCGTGATAATCGC
This sequence comes from Burkholderiales bacterium, assembly GCA_046595235.1. Taxonomy (GTDB): domain Bacteria; phylum Pseudomonadota; class Gammaproteobacteria; order Burkholderiales; family SG8-41; genus JAQGMV01. The sequence continues at coordinate 5,478 of JBKJPI010000344.1, forward strand.
TGTGGTCGATCGAGCCTTCAATTTCATCTCCTTTTGTCACCAGCTTGCGAGCTGGTAGACCGTCCGGTTCGCCCGGGCAGCCGCCCGGAAAGCTCGCGCCCCAGGTTGGTCAGGAGCTTGATCGCATAGCCCCACTGCGTGAACATCCTGGTATTTCCGGAGTACGGCGCGTTACTAAGTGTAGCCAGACCGATTCAGGTTTTTGACAATTCCAACGCAAAATAGCCATCAGCCTGAAGCCCCGGGCGCGTCACACGAGCAACAACCCATGATCTCCCGCCATATTACCTTTGGACAGCGCAGCCGCGAAGGCACGCGATGACGGCCTACATCGCGCTCGGCATCGTCGCCGGCTTTATGCTGCTGTTGTGGCGGTTGAATGCCAACATCAGCATCAAGCAACCGCACGTGGGTGATTTCGCACCGGCGTTCTCGTTGCCCGACCAGGCAGGCAGGACGCGCGCGCTGGGAGAATTTCAGGGGAAGTGGCTGGTGCTGTACTTTTATCCCCGCGACGACACGCCGGGCTGCGTCGAGCAGGCGATGCGCTTTCGCCACGCACTGCGCGACCTGGACGGCCTCGGCGCCACCGTATGCGGCGTCAGCCTCAACGATAGCGAGAGCCATGCGGCATTCGCGCGGAAGTACAGCCTGCCCTTCACATTGCTTGCGGACAAGGCCGGTCAGGTGGCGGCACTCTATGGGTCCCTGCGCCATTTCGGGCTTGTGAGATTTGCAAGGCGCAATACGTTCCTCATAAATCCCACAGGGAAGATCGCAAAGGTCTATCGGAGTGTAAACGCAGCGCGGAACGCGGAAGACGTAATCGAGGACCTGAAGACAATCCAAAAGGAGTAAATGCAATGGATCTGCAACTCGAGGGAAAGACGGCGCTCATCACCGGAGGCTCGCGCGGGATCGGCTTCGGCGTGGCACAAGTGCTTGCAGCTGAGGGTTGTAACCTGCACCTCGCATCGCGGAGCGAGAGTGATCTGGAAGCCGCACGCAGCAAGATTGCCGGCGCGCACAGTGTGAAGGTCGCTTGCCACGCAGTCGATCTGGCGGTGCCCGAGAATACAGAAAAGCTCGCCCGCGACTGCGGTGCGCTCGATATCCTCGTCAACAATGCAGGCGCTATCCCGCAGGGATCGATCACCGATTTCGACGACAGGAGCTTCCGTTCCGGATGGGAGTTGAAGATGTTCGGCTACATCAATCTCACCCGTGAGGTTTACCGCGGCATGGTCGAACGTAAGCGGGGCGTCATCATCAATATCATCGGCGGTGCGGGTGAGCGCCCCAGCGCGGGCTACATCGCCGGCAGCATCGCGAACGCTGGCCTGATGACGCTGTCCCGGGCGCTCGGAGCCGACAGTCCGAAGCATGGCGTGCGCGTTCTCGGCTTGAACCCGAGTGCGACTGCGACCGACCGCGGCGTCGAGCGCTGGAAAAATCAGGCGAAGAAAGAACTGGGGGACCCGGAGCGCTGGCCAGAGCTTACGAAAGGGTTTCCGTTCGGGCGACCTGCGTCCGTGGACGAGATTGCAAACGTCGCGGTCTTTCTGGCATCCGACCGTGCCGCTTACATGAGCGGCACTGTGGTAACGGTCGACGGCGGCGCCGCATGGCGGAAATGAGCGCGCTCGAGGGTCGCCCGCGCGTCACCGCATATGTTTTAAGACCGTCCGCGTTTATGGCACCATCGAGCCTGCCGCACATCGCTCGATAGTCCGGTGCCCACCGGAATCCTGCAAAACAAAGATAAGGCTTCTTTCATGACCACCAAAGGCAAGGCTTACATCGCCGGCATTTACGAGCATCCGCTGCGTAAGGCGCCGGACCATTCTGTTGCGCAATTGCACGCCGAGGTCGCGAAAGGCGCCCTCGAAGACGCAGGGCTCACCAAAAACGACATCGACGGGTATTTCTGCGCTGGCGATGCACCGGGCGCGAACGTCTGGAGCATGGCGAACTACATGAACCTGAACAAGCTGCGCCACGTTGATTCGACCGACATGGGCGGCTGCTCGTATCTCGTGCACGTCGCCCACGCCGCCGAAGCGATCGCCGCGGGTAAATGCAATGTTGCGCTGATCACACTGGCCGGGCGCCCGAACTCAGAGGGCAGCTCGGGCACTCAGGTGCGAAGCCGCGGCGTCAATCTGCCCGATGCGCCGTACGAGATGCCGCACAGCCCTGTGACGGTGAATCTCTACGCGATGTGCGCCATGCTCCATATGCACAACTACGGCACGACCAGCGAGCAGCTGGCCTGGATCAAGGTGGCGGCCTCGCACCACGCGCAGTACAACCCGAACGCGATGTTGAGGGACGTGGTCACCGTAGAGCAGGTCGTAAATTCCCCGATGATCTCGGATCCGTTGCACCGTCTGGACTGCTGCGTAGTGAGCGACGGCGGCGGTGCTCTGATCGTGACGAAGCCGGAGATCGCCAAAAGCCTCAAACGCCCGGCAGTGAAAGTAATCGGCACCGGCGAGACGACGAAACATCAGATGGGCGGCAAAGTCGACCTCACCTATACCGGTGCCGCATGGACGGGCCCGCGTGCGTTCGAGGACGCAGGTGTAAAGCCCGGCGACATCCAGTACGCATCGATTTACGACAGCTTCACGATCACCGTTCTGCTGCAGCTCGAAGACCTCGGCTTCTGTAAAAAAGGCGAAGGCGGCAAGTTCGTGGCCGACGGGAACCTTATTTCAGGCACGGGCAAGCTCCCGTTCAACACGGACGGCGGCGGGCTGTGCAATAACCACCCGGCGAACCGCGGCGGCATGACCAAAGTCATCGAAGCGGTGCGTCAGCTTCGCGGCGAAGCGCATCCCAAGGTGCAGGTGCCGAACTGCACGCTCGCGCTCGCGCACGGCACCGGCGGCGCCATCGGGCACCGGCACGGCAGCGCGACACTCATCATGGAAAGGGAATAAGACAATGGCTACAGCCTATCAGGAGCGAAAAGTCCGCGACCCCGCGCTGAATCCCGGCGACAAGGAATACTTCGACGCCGCAGCCGAAGGGAAACTCATGCTGAAGAAATGCGGGGAGTGCAATGAAGTTCACCACTATCCGCGGGCGCTGTGCCCCTTCTGCTTCAGCGACAAGCTGTCGT
>JBKJPI010000677.1:0-5085 GCA_046595235.1 Burkholderiales bacterium
GCAGCAGATCGGCGAGATCGCCGTCGTTGGGCAGCTTGTCTTTGGCGCTGGGGTGCGGCCAGTCGGTTCCCCACACGATACGATCGGGTGCCGTCGCCACCATCGCACGCGCGAACGGGGCGACGTCGGAGAATTTCGGCGCATCCGAAACGAAGTAGGGCCCCATGAGCTTGGCATAGCAATGGTCATGGCGCAGAAGATCGAGCAGCGCGCGAAACGGCGGTGCATCGAGCCCGTCACCGGCGGCGATCTTTCCGAAGTGATCGACGACAATGTTGACCGGCAGCTTCGTCAGCACGTCCGTGATGCCGGAATTGTCGCGAAGGTTCACGAAGAACTGCAGGTGCCAGCCGAGGGGCTTGATGCGTTCCGCGATGCGCGGCGCATCCTCGATCCTGAGGCCCGGTGTGGCCGAGGCGGTGTTGATGCGGATCCCGCGAAAGCCGACGGAGTGCAGGCGCTCGAGCTCCCGATCGGTAATGTCGGCCGAGACCACCGCGACACCGCGCAGGGGAAATTCACCCGACTGCAGCGCTTCCTCGATCGCGACGTTGTCGGTGCCGTAAACGCTCGGCTGGACCAGGACCGCGCGCTCGCAGCCCAGCGTGCGCAGCATCCGAACGTAATCGGACAGCGCGCAAACCGGCGGCACGAAATGCGTCTTCAGCAGCAGCGGATAACGCGCCTGCGGACCGAAGATGTGCGCGTGGCAATCCGTCGCGCCGGGCGGAAAGACGACGCGCGGCCGCTTCGTCTCAGCGATCGGGCTGCGCATGTCGGGCGCTCTCACGACGGCGCAGGGCGGCGAGGCCCGAGCCGAAGGCAAGTGCTGCCCATCACGATTCGCTGGGCGCGTCGGCCTTCTGGCGCGATTCGACCGTCTGCGCCTCGATTTCGTAAGCCTCGGTTAAGTCGATGAGATCTTCGACCTGCTGGCGCGATGCGACGAACTCCTCGCTCGTCACGCCGGTATAGCTTCCGCTTTCGCGCAGCTCGGTGAGCATGCGCTTCATGTAATGGAATGCGGTGCAGAGGACGACCTGCGCGTCGATGCAGCCGACGTAGCCCATCTGCTCGAGCTCTCGCCGGGTGAACAGTGGACGGCCGTCACGGTTCCCGCGGCTTTGCACATAGACGAGCGGCAGGCGGCACACCTTCGGCGCTTTTTCGGCCTCGTCACGATCGCGCGGGAAGAGCAGCCCCAGATCGGCGCCGACGTCAGCGGCCTTGTTCAGCCGCAGGCTCGCCTCCTCCAGGCCCAGCGCGCGGCACGTGTCGGTGCGCGCGATGATCACGAAATCCGGATCGCTGCGGTCGCGCTGCTGGCACGAGAACCTGATCTTCTCGACGAACTCCTCCATCGGAATGCCGTGCACGACGTACTTGTGATAATGCGCGCGCTTCGGATACAGCTGATCCTCGATGTGCACACCCGCGACACCGCTGCGGATGAACTCGCGCACAGTGCGCATGGTGTGCAACGGCTCACCGAATCCGGCGCCGGCATCCGCAATAACGGGAATATCGAGGCTTTGCGCGATGTCACCGGCGAGCCTCACCTGCTCGGTCATCGTCAGCAGCGGCTCGGTCACAGCCATCGAGCCGCCGGTGACGTAACCCCCGACATACGCGGCTTCATAACCGACCGACTGCACCAGACGCCCGCTGAGCGCGTCGTAAACGGAAGGCATGTGCAAAAAGGTTTTGCTGCGCAGCAACTCGCGCAGCCGGGTGGTCTGACGTTTTTCCATGCGGGGCTCTCGGTCATTGGAGGGGGAGCGAAAAGTGTGGAAGGACGCGCGCAATTATATCGGGCAAGAGCCTGACCAGTAGCGGAGTCGAAGGATGAATGCCGCGCAGCGATAAGCGCTCTCCTCGATGACGACGGTTATGCTGCCCTGCAGAACGCTCTGACGGATAATCCTCAATATTCCTGTTGCTCGCTTACTCGAAGAATCGGCAGGATGATCTGACACCAGAGCAAGAACGTCTGCTGGTTCGATTGGTCAAGAAGGAACTCGAGAATGGATAAGAAACTGTTTGAGGAGTTGGTCGGCAGCGTTAAAGAGGCCGGCAAGATCAAGCGCGGCCATAAAAGGGCGAGCCGCACCACGGAAATAAAATTACCGGATGTACGGAAGATCAGAATGAAAGCAGGACTATCCCAATCACAGTTTGCACGGATGCTGCATGTCAGTGCGAAGACTCTGCAGAATTGGGAGCAGAAGCGTCGTCAACCGAACGGCCCCGCAATTGCGCTACTCAAGGTAGTCGATAGCGAACCTGAGATGGTTCTGCGTACGCTGCATCAGCGCCGCGCAGCGTAGGGACGTTGCGGCGGCTGAACGGATTGACAAGTGTGAGCACGTCGGGAGTGCCGCTGTAACGTTGTGCTGTGAAGTACGTGTTTGGAGGCCTTATGAGTAACGTTACCCTGGCGGCTCTTCGTTCGGACGCGTTGCGTCTTACTGAAAAGGAGCGCGCGGAACTCGCGCAGGATCTGATGAAGAGCCTGGATGCCCCCGCGGATGCCGACGCCGCAGACGCGTGGGACAAAGAAATCTCGCGAAGGCTCGACGAAATTGATGCGGGCACGGCAAAGCTCATAGATAGAGCAGAGCTTCGGCGGCGTATGCAGCAACGCGCGCGCGATGCTTGATGCGCAGAGTACGCATTCTTGACGCCGCAGCCGAGGAGGCCTCAGAAGCGGTCGATTGGTATGAACGACAGCGTCCGGGGCTGGGCGCCGACTTCAGTCAAGCGATAGAGGCCGCGCGGTCTCGCCCGCGTCCCTGTCTGATTTTGATCAGCCCCAATCCAGCGTCAACGGCCGAAGGGGTTCACGAGCTTGAGCCGATCCACCGTTAAGCCGGAGTGCATGTCTTCGGTGTACAAGGTCCTGCACTCCGCGGCTTGCGCGGCCGCGACGATCATCGCGTCATACCACGAGAGCTCGTAGCGGCGGGCAAGCTGGAACGCCGAATCGAAAATCTGCGTGGTCAGTGGTTCGACGCGGCACAGCTCGCGAATCGCGCCGAGGGTCTCGCTGATCTCCTCCCAGGACATATCGAGCTTGCGACGCGCAACCGATGTGAATTCGCTGAGGACCTGGACGCTGACGACCCCGCCCGCCGCCAGCAGTTGTTCCGCACGATCTGCCTTCTTTGTCTCAGCCGAAAGCAGGTAGAGCAGAACGCTCGTATCGAAGAAGGTGTCAGCCGCGCTCACTGGCTTCGAGACGGTCGAACTTGAAATCCCTGGGTAAGCGGCCGCGGTATTTGCGCAGCCGTTCCAGCAGCGCCCGCGCCCCCGGTTTCTTGGTGATCTCGATCGAGCGCTTGCCGACCACGTGGATCTCGATATCCTCGCCTTCTTTCAGCTGCAGCGCTTCAACCACTGCGGCCGGCAGCCGCACCGCCAGGCTGTTGCCCCATCGCGCGATCTGCATCCGAAGCTCCTGATATACGTATTTAAACATGTATATCATACATTCAAACGCTTCGGAAATCGTAGCCGCGGCTCGCGTGGTTCATCCTTAGACTTCGGGTCCGTTTTGCCGGAGCCCTTCGGCAAGCAAGGGTGACAATGCATTGTCGACAAGGAACCTCACGGTGCTGCCAGCGGCAGCTCTCGTTCTCTCAGTGCCTCGGCGGCATGGTGAAGCGCTTCCTGAAGGTCCCCGGGCTGAAGGTCAGGATAGGCTTCGAGGATTTGGGCCTCGGTCATTCCTTCGGCCAGCATACCGACCACGGTCGCAACCGGAACGCGCAGACCGCGTATGCATGGCGCGCCGCCCATCTTGGCCGGGTCTACCGTGATTCGAGTGAATCTCATATGCCTCTCCGATGAACGTGCAGTACGGACTTTAGCAGGTCGTCCTTCGGGCGCGGGAGCTTGGCCTCGAGTGTGGTGGTCGGGGCCGCCGACATCGAGATCTTCGGTCACGTTCCGCCGGAATCCACGGTCACGTTCGCCGAAATACGCAAAGGTCTGTCAGCCGATCAAGCGCCGAGCTCATCCTCACTACCGTAAATCCAGACCTTCGGCTGTGCGAGGACCTGCGTCCCGAAAGCATTAGCCGCCTTGATCCGTTTCGAAAGCTCCTTGTGGGTATACACCGTCGGATTAACCGTTTTACCCAATCTTTCGGTCAGCGGCTCCAGAAGCTCGAACAGATCGGCATAGGTGACAGCATCGCTAACGACCATGAGGTCGATGTCGCTCGAGGCCGTATCAACCTTCTTCGCAATCGGCCCATACTCGAACACTGCCGTGAGTTTCGGCGCGAGTGGCGCCAGCGCCTTGCGCAGCGGCTCGGCGAGACCCACGGTCTTGCGGGCGATCCCGCAAAGCTCTGCGAACAGCGGCGAATTGGCGTTTGCCTGGTAGTGCTTCTGGGCTCCGACTCGACGCACGGTCACCAGTGCGCTCTGCTCGAGCGCCAACTGGAATTTCAGATTGCGGTCCCGAACGCGCGTTTGGCTCTGAAATCACAATCTGTGACTTCAAACGCTCGAACTCTTCCCGTCGGTGCGTCCTCGTTACCAGGAGCAACTCGCCTTGCAGTATGCGTTCGCGACCAGCCCTGCTTTGCTGATGCGCGTGACGAATGCGCTCTCGCGGTGGTGCGACATGAGCTGCGTGCCCATTGCATGCGTCATACGACATGCAGTAACTTCGCTTCTCCCTTAGGTCTTCGCCTTTATATGGCATGTAGCCGAGCCCAGCTATACGCACGACTGCAAGCAATCGTGCGCTGGACGACCACCAGGCTCCCAGACGAGTCGGCGATCCGTGCCGAATTTACGTCTTGACGCGTGCGGTCACCAGCACGGCACGATCATGGGCTGTGAACAGCCGCTCGTTCTATGCTGATTCGATCGAGGGCTTTCTCGATGCCGAAACAGACAAAATACTAGGCGTACTCGCTCGGAACAACACATTCGGGCTTGATTCATCCCAACGCGACGCTTGGCCCGGCGAGATAGCAATCTTACGTTCTTCTCTGGCGCCTTATCGCGGCCGTGGCAAACTCTACCTGGAGTACTCGATCCCTCGATTAGGTAAGCGGGTCGACGCTGTCGC
>JBKJPI010000072.1:0-9610 GCA_046595235.1 Burkholderiales bacterium
CTCGCGCGAGCGCCAGGTGCTGCAGCTTCTCTCGGAAGGTCACAGCGTCGCCGAAATCGCCGCAACGCTTTCGCTTTCACCGAAAACGGTGGAAACCTATCGGGCGCGCATGATGGAAAAATTGGGAATCTACGAGCTCGCAGGGCTCGTCCGCTTCGCGATTCAGCAGGGCGTTACGTTTCTGGAGTAGAGAACGATGAACGCGAGTGTCGCTCTTCGGATCGACGATCCACGTGACACCTGTAGCGGCTGTTAACCGCGCGCGCCGAGCACCGCGACACCGGCTGTCGTCGGTACGATCTGCAGCAGGGGCCGGTTTCCTTCGACGAACCTCAGCAGCGACAGTTCGTCGAGCGGCCTGCTCAGAAGGTATCCCTGAATTTCGTCGCAGCTGTTCTCGGCGAGGAAGCTCAACTGCGCATGATTCTCCACGCCTTCCGCGATGACATGAAGGCCGAGGTTGTGCGCCAGCGAAATAATCGCTTTGGCGATGGTTGCGTCGTGCGGGCTCGTCGCCACATCGTCGATAAAGGAGCGGTCGATCTTCAGGCGATCGATCGGAAAGCGTTTCAGATAACCCAGGCTCGAATAACCGGTGCCAAAATCATCGACCGCAAGCTGGATGTTCATTTCCTTCAGCTCACTCAAAATGCCCAGCACCTTTTCAGTGTTGCCCATCATCATGCTTTCGGTGATCTCGAGCTCGAGGCAGTGGGGCGGGAGACCGCTCTCGTCGAGTATTCGCTCGATCAACTTGGCGAGGTTCGCCTGATAGAACTGACGCGCTGAAAGGTTGACGGCAACCCGGCCGCAATCCAGCCCGCGCTTTCGAAGGTCGGCCGCGAAGCGGCATGCGGTGACGAGCACCCATTCGCCGATCGGCACGATGAGCCCCGTTTCCTCGGCCATCGGAATGAAATCATCCGGCGGAATTCGCCCGAGCTCCGGGTGCTCCCAGCGCACGAGCGCTTCGAAGCCGACGAGCTCGACGCTCCTTGCTTCCGCCTGCGGCTGGTAGTGCAGGACGAGCTCGCCGTTTTCGACGGCCTTGGCGAGCTTCGCTTTCATCGCGAACTGCGACGAAATCGCAATGTTCATCTCGCGGCGGTAATAGCTGAAGGCATTGCGGCCGCCTTCCTTCGCGTGATACATCGCTGCGTCCGCGTTCTTCAGGAGCTCTTCCACCGTGGCGCCGTCGTGCGGATACACGGCGATGCCGAGACTCGCCGAGACCGAAATCTCCTGGTCCTCGACGAACATGGGCACCGCAAGGCGCGTCACGATGCGTTCGGCGATTTCAGTAACGTCGGTCAGCGTGTGCACTTCCGTTGCGATCAGGACGAACTCGTCGCCGCCGAAGCGCGCGACCGTGTCTTCCGGCCGCAGGATGAGCTCGAGCTCGCGTGCCACCTTCTTCAGGAGGTCATCGCCGACGTGATGGCCGAGCCCGTCATTCACGAGCTTGAAATGATCGAGATCGAGGAACATGACGGCGCAGCTCAGAGAGCGGCGGTCCGCGCGAAAGAGTGCCTGCTGCAGCCGGTCCTGCAGGAGGTGCCGATTGGCCAGTCCGGTCAGCGCGTCGTGGTTGACGTGGTGCTCGAGCTGTTCCTGATAGCGGCGGGTCTCGGTGATGTCGTTGAGGATGCCGACGTAATGCGTGACGTGCCCTTTGCTGCTTCGAACCGGCGCTATGTGTAGCTCGTTGTAGAAGAGGGTGCCGTCCTTGCGGAAGTTGCGGAACGTGATCCGGCCCTCTTTCTTCTCCCTGAGCAGAATGCGAAGAGCCGCGATCTCGGGCTGGTTGGTTTCCTCACCCTGCAGGAAGCTGCACGTTTTTCCGAGCACTTCGGCTGCGGTATATCCGGTGACCCGCTCGAAAGCCGGGTTCACGTGCACGATGGTATGCCCCTCGCGCCGCCCGGTGGTGATCACGATCGCGTTGACGCTGGCTTCCAGCGCACGCTCGTGCAGGCGAAGCTTCTGCTCGCCAGCCACGCGTTCGGTGACGTCTCGGAAATAGATCGATAGCCCGTCCGGCTGGGGGTAGGCTTTGACCTCGTACCAGATCTTGTAACGCAGCGAAAACTCGAGATACTCGACGGCGCGCCCTTCGTCCATCGCCTCGTGCAGGCGGCGGTAACCCTGGGATCGCGAGCCTTCCGGAAAAAGCTCCCAGCACACACGACCGAGAAGCCGGTGAGACCTGATGTGAAAGACCTGCTCGGCTTTGCGGTTGAGGTACGTAAAACGCCACTCGCGATCGACCGCGACGAATGCGTCGCTGATGCTGTCGAGGATGCGAGCCGGATCGAGAGGACCTGCGGGGCTTCGTCCGGGTGTTGGGATGCGTTTCAGAACGCCGCCTTGTTTCAATCACGCCGGCCTGAATTCGCCGGCGTCGGTTTAAGGAAACTCCAGGCCGCGAAGGGCGCACGTGATGCAACCGGTAGCGTTCACCGTTTAAACGCACGACAAGTGCGACGCCCCGACATCGTCAACGCTGCTCGATGCAACGTCGTGGAAGTCGGCGCGTCCTCCTGAAAGCAGGCTTGGCTGTATCCATAACGGCCCGCGACTCCACATTCTTGAGCCGGGCGGGACGCCTGTATCCCGGCGTAACAGTCTATTAGTGGCGGTCGAAGCGGCGATATTGGATCGCTTCGCCGAGATGGCCCGCAGCGATCCGGGGCTCCCGTGCAAGATCGGCGATCGTCCGGGCGACTTTGAGGATACGGTGATAGCCGCGGGCGGAGAGTCCGAGCTTGCGGATCGCCTGCTGCAGAAGCTCGGCCCCGGCTGGATCGGGGGCGCAATGAACGTCGACCTCCGGCGGTGACAGGCGCGCGTTCGGTTTGTCCTGCCGTTCGAGCTGAAGCGCCCTCGCCGCCGCGACCCGCTGGCGTATGCCGTCCGATGATTCGCCGCTCTGGATACGCGCGAGGTCTTCAGGCGCCACTGCGGGCACTTCGAATCGCAGGTCGATGCGATCGAGGAGCGGGCCCGAAATGCGCGCGCGATAACGGGCAACCTGATCGGGCGTGCAGCGACATCGCGCCGCGAAGTGACCCAGGTAACCGCAAGGGCACGGGTTCATCGCCGCAACGAGCTGGAAGGCCGCGGGGAACTCGGCCTGCCGTGCCGCACGCGAGATGCTAACGCGCCCGGATTCGAGCGGCTCACGCAGCACTTCCAGAACCCGGCGATCGAACTCCGGCAGCTCATCCAGAAAAAGCACGCCGTGGAGCGCCATCGAGATCTCACCCGGCCGCGGATCGCTACCGCCGCCGACGAGTGCGACGGCCGAAGCGGTGTGATGCGGCGCGCGGTAAGGACGCTGCCGCCATGTCGAGAGGTGGAAGCCCTGGGTGCCCACGGACTGCACGGCTGCGACTTCGAGCGCTTCGCGCTGCGTCATCGGCGGCAGGAGACCGGGCAACCGTGCCGCAAGCATCGTTTTTCCCGCACCCGGCGGGCCGATCATGATGACGCTGTGGGCGCCTGCGGCTGCGATCTCGAGCGCGCGCTTCGCCTGCCCCTGACCTTTCACATCCTGAATGTCGGCGTAGATCGCGGCAACTTCGGGCGGCGGTTCGCTGTACTGCGGAAGGCGCTCGGTGTTTTGCAGGTGTGCGCACACCTGAAGGAGATCACGTGCGGCGTAGATCGTCGCGCCTTCGACAAGTGCTGCCTCAGGCGCGTTTTCAGCTGGCAGGACGAACGCCCGGTCGGCGCGGCGCGCACCGAGCGACATCGCGAGCGCACCGCGCACCGGGCGAAGCGTTCCAGCGAGCGCGAGTTCGCCTGCGAACTCATAGCGCCCGAGCGCGTCGCCCGGAAGCTGCCCGGTCGCAACGAGAATTCCAAGCGCGATCGGCAGGTCGAAGCGTCCGGACTCCTTGGGCAAATCGGCCGGTGCCAGATTGACAGTGACATGGCGCGCAGGGAAATCGAAGCGCGCGTTCTGAAGCGCTGCGCGCACGCGGTCGCGGGCTTCCTTCACTTCGGCCTCGGCAAGCCCGACGATCGTGAAGCTCGGCAAACCGTTCGCCAGATGCACTTCGACGGTCACCGGAGACGCGTGCATGCCGCACAGCGCGCGGCTGTGAAGGGTCGCGAGCGCCACGTAACGCCTCCTTTTAGAGTGAGCTGCTACGTGACTTAACGCGAGCGGAGGCTCGCGCGAAAACGTGATCGACGTATTACAGAAGGCCTAAGGGACGACTGGGGTTCTCGGCTCGTGCCCGCGGAAGACGCGTCAACTCCCCGCGGAGTCGTTCCCGCGCGCCGCGAGCGCGCGCTCCAGCGCTGCGACCTGCGTTTCGAGCGCGCTGAGCTTCTCGCGCGTGCGAAGCAGCACCTGGCGCTGCACGTCGAATTCTTCGCGGGTGACGAGGTCGAGCTTCGCAAAGAAACTGGTCGTCAGCGCTCGCAGATTCTTCTCGAGGTCGGCAGCCGGGCTCTGCGCGAGCAGTTCGCGAATGCGGCGGTCGATGTCGTGCAGGATGTTCTCGTTCATGCGGCCTCCGGTGTTGGTTAAGAATTTTCGCACAGCGCGCGATGTGGCCCGCTCAAAGGCGACGCCATCGTCTCTCGCCCTGAATGAGTGCATCGCTCGTCCTATGCGCTTCAAAACGGTGCGCCGCGCGCCACCTCATGGACCTAGCTATTGATAAGTTGTTGATTAACTGATGCTTCCATACTGGCATGCTCCGTGCTGAACCGCCCGCGGATTACTTTTATCTACGACAGATCAGAAAAGGGAAGACAACATGCTCAGGAATACCGTTATCGCCGGCGCGCTGGCCCTCGCGCCCTCATTCGTCTACGCACAGCAGCCCGTTGCACCCGCCACACCCGGTACCTCACCGGGGTCGTCGGCAACGACGGCCCCCACTGACGCGGCGCCGGCGGCAACTCCAGAGCACAACGTCACCGGCAACATCGGGCTCTTCAGCCAGTACATTTTCCGCGGCCTGACGCAGACCGATCGCGAACCGGCGTTGCAGGGCGGCTTCGACTACGCCCATTCGAGCGGTTTTTACGCCGGCACCTGGGCATCGAACATCAGCTTCCTGAAGGAAAACGCATCCACGCCATTCGCGGGTGCAGGCACCGGAACGATGGGCACCTACCATCGCGGCGGCAGCCTCGAATGGGATTTCTACGGCGGCTACAAAGGCACGCTCGGGGATTTCGGTTACGACATTGGCGCCCTCTATTACTACTACCCCGGCAGGATCAATCCCGCGGTACGCGCAGCATCGGCACCCTTCGAAGTGCCGAAAGCCCACACCCTCGAAACTTACGTCGGGGGAAGCTGGAAGTGGCTGTCCGCCAAGTTCTCATACAGCGTCAAGGATGAGACCTTCGGCGTGAACGAAGCGGACGGCACCTGGTATTTCGACCTCACCGCAACCTTGCCCCTCGGCGATTTCTACAAACCGCTCACCGGGTTCAGCTTCGTTGCGCACTACGGCTATCAGAAATACAGAGGTACCGATCCTCGCAACGTCGCCTTCGCACCCGCCTTCGGCGGCAGAACGCCGAACAACGACGACATCTACAGCTACAAGGACGTGAAGATCGGGCTGTCGTATCTCCTGCCCAAGGATTTCACGGTCGGGGCGTTTTACACGAAAGCATTCGACACGAACAAGCTCGGCTACGGCGGTGTGAGTGATGTCGTAAACCCGGGCGCGCTGCGCGGCCCCTACCCCCGCGACATCGCGAAGGGTACCGGCACGCTCTTCCTGCAGAAAACGTTCTAGTCGCGCCACCGGGGCTTTTCAAAAGCCCCGGACATCAATTCAACGGGGAACTGCAATGAAACTGGTTACCGCAATCATCAAGCCGTTCAAGCTGGACGAAGTGCGTGAAGCGCTATCCGCGATCGGCGTGACCGGCATCACCGTGACCGAAGTCAAAGGCTTCGGCCGGCAGAAAGGCCACACCGAGCTCTACCGGGGCGCGGAGTATGTCGTGGACTTCCTGCCCAAAGTGAAAATCGAAGCAGCCATCAAGAGCGACATGCTCGAGCAGGTCGTCGAGGCCATCGAAAAGTCCGCGAACACCGGAAAGATCGGCGACGGCAAGATTTTCGTTTTCGAACTTGAGCAGGTGATTCGCATCCGTACCGGTGAAACCGGCGCGGAAGCGCTTTAGGAGAGCACCATGAAAAAACTGATTTCCATTCTGGCGCTGTTCTTTGCGTTCGCCGCCGCGGGTGCGCCGGCTTACGCTCAGGACAAAGCCGCCGATAAGGCAGCGGTCACTGCACCGGCTGCAGCGACCGCGACTGCGGCACCAAGTGCCACGGCCGCCCCCACGCCCAACAAGGGCGACATTGCGTTCATGCTGGTGTCCACACTGCTCGTCATCATGATGAGCGTTCCGGCCCTCGCGCTCTTCTACGGCGGTCTGGTGCGCGCGAAGAACATGCTGTCGGTACTGATGCAGGTGTTTGTGACGTTCTCGCTGATCGTCGTGCTGTGGTGCATTTACGGTTACAGCCTTGCGTTTACCGAAGGGAATGCTTTCATCGGCGGCTTCGACAGGCTGTTCCTGAGCGGTACGATCAGTCCGACCGGCGAATTCGCAACCGCGGCAACATTCAGTAAAGGTGTGGTCCTTCCAGAGCTTCTGTTCGTCGCATTTCAGGCGACGTTCGCGGCGATCACGTGCTGTCTTATCGTCGGTGCATTCGCAGAGCGCATGAAGTTCTCTGCCGTGCTCATCTTCATGGTCATCTGGTTCACGTTCGCGTACCTGCCGATCGCGCACATGGTCTGGTTCTGGTCCGGCCCGGATGCATACACTGCTGCCAACCTCGTCGATGGGCTCAACGCCAAGGCCGGTCTGCTGTGGCAATGGGGCGCGCTCGACTTTGCCGGCGGCACCGTCGTGCACATCAATGCGGGCGTTGCGGGACTGGTGGGCGCCTACATGGTGGGCAAACGCATCGGCTTCGGCCGCGAAGCGATGACCCCGCACAACGTGCCGCTCACCATGATCGGTGCGTCGCTCCTGTGGGTCGGCTGGTTCGGATTCAACGCAGGCTCGGCCCTCGAAGCCGGCAACTCCGCCACGCTCGCATTCATCAACACGTTCCTCGCGACCGCCTGCGCAGTCCTCTCGTGGACTTTCGGCGAATGGATCATCAAGGGCAAGCCCTCGATGCTCGGTGCTGCTTCGGGCGCCGTTGCAGGCCTGGTGGCGATTACGCCGGCAGCCGGCAATGTCGGTATCGCAGGTGCGTTTGTGATCGGACTCTCAGCCGGGCTCGTGTGCCTGTGGGGTGTCAATCAACTGAAGCGCATGCTCGGTGCTGACGATTCCCTCGACGTCTTCGGCGTGCACGCAGTCGGCGGCATTTTGGGCGCGCTTCTTACCGGGGTGTTCTGTTCCCCGGCTTTGGGCGGGCCCGGATACGTGTCCGACTGGGTCACAGCGACCGTCATCAGCGCGGGTGACTACTCGATTGCATCCCAGGTTCTCACGCAGGCGAAAGCGGTTGGCGTAACGATCATCTGGACCGCGGTCGTGGCGTGGATTGCCTACCTGATCGCGAACATGGTCGTCGGGCTGCGGGTTCCTGAAGAAGAGGAACGCGAAGGACTCGATGTCCGCTCACACGGCGAAACCGCTTATCACACCTAAGCGCGGCACTTCACCGAGTTCAGCAGCCTACCGGCACGCCGCGCTCCGGCTACGTACGGAGGGGAACCTAGGTTCCCCTCCGTGACCTCCCCCTCCTTCGGCGATCTTGCAATCGCTCCGCTTCACTAGCAGCAGGAAACGAACGCCTGACGGGCGCCTCAGGGCGCCCTTTTTTTGCCATCCTTTCGTAATATTCGCCCGCGCCGCGCGCGGTTAGAATACCGCCGGTGAATACTCCCGTAACCGTCCCGCGGCTGACTACCGCACTGTCCGGCCCGCTTCCGGAACTCGAGCGCGCGATTCTGAGCGCGACACCCGTGATCGAGCACTGGCTGCGCAGCCAGTGGCAGGAGCACGAATCGCCGTTCTATTGCTCCGTCGATCTTCGTAACAGCGGCTTCAAGATCGCCCCGGTCGATACGAATCTTTTCCCCGGCGGCTTTAACAATCTCAGTGCCGAGTTTCAGCCGCTGTGCGTCCAGGCGGCGATGACGGCGCTTGAAAAAATCTGCCCCGACGCGCGCGGCGCGGTGCTGGTGCCTGAGAACCACACGCGCAACCAGTTCTATCTGCAGAACGTTGCCACACTGGCAAAGATCCTGCGGCAGGCCGGCATGCACGTGCGCATCGGCAGCCTCATCCCCGAGATCACCGCACCGACCGACATTGCCCTACCCGATGGGGGCAAGCTCACGCTCGAGCCGCTGCAACGAAAAGGAAATCGGCTTTTCGTCGGCGACTTCGACCCGTGCGTCGTAATACTGAACAATGATCTCTCCGCCGGCATTCCCGCGATCCTTCGGGGCGTTGAGCAGTCGCTTCTTCCCCCGCTGCATGCAGGGTGGGCCTTGCGCCGCAAGTCGAATCATTTTGAGGCGTATCGTGATGTCGCCGAGGCGTTCGCGGCCCTGCTCGGCATCGATCCATGGTTCATCAATCCGTACTTCGAGCAATGCGGCCGCATCGACTTTCGCGAGCGCAAGGGTGAGGAATGCCTCGAAGGCTACGTCACCGAGATCCTGGACGACGTGCGGGCGAAGTATCGTGAGTACAAGATCGACGCCGAGCCCTTCGTGATCGTCAAAGCAGACGCCGGCACCTACGGCATGGGCATCATGACGGTGAAAGATCCATCGGAAGTGCGCGGCCTCAACAGAAAGCAGCGGAACAAGATGGCGGTCGTCAAGGAAGGCCTGCAGGTGCAGGACGTCATCGTACAGGAAGGGGTCTACACCTTCGAAGCCGTTAACGATGCCGTCGCGGAGCCGGTGGTCTACATGATCGATCACCATGTGGTCGGCGGGTTCTACCGCGTCCACACGAGTCGCGGCAAGGACGAAAACCTCAATGCTCCGGGTATGCATTTCGCGCCGCTCAGTTTTGCAGCCCCGTGCTCCTCGCCGGATCCTGACGACCCGGGCTGTCCACCGAATCGCTTCTACGCCTACGGGGTCATCGCACGGCTCGCGCTTGTAGCCGCGGCCGTAGAGCTCGAACGTACAGCAGAGGCGCTGGACGAGGTCGCAGCACCTGCCCAAGTCTCCGTCGCCGAGTGAAGCTCGCATTCATCGTCGACCCGCTCGATGAGTTCAAGATCTACAAGGACACGAGCTACGCGATCATGCGCGAAGCTGCGGCTCGCGGGCACGAGCTCTACTCGCTGCAACAGGGCGATCTTGCGTGGACACGCAGCGGCGTCACCGGCAACGCCGCACGCCTGCACCTGACGGGCTCAGCTGAAGGCGCGTGGTATTCCCTCGAGCCGCAGATCGAGCAGCCGCTCAAAGCGTTCGATGTCGTGCTCATGCGCAAAGATCCGCCGTTCGACATGGAATACGTTTACAGCACGTATCTTCTCGAGCTCGCTGAAAAAGACGGCGCACGCGTCGTCAACGCACCGCGCGCAGTCCGCGATCACAACGAGAAGATGGCGATTGCGAAATTCGCGGAG
>JBKJPI010000148.1:0-9133 GCA_046595235.1 Burkholderiales bacterium
GCAGCCGCGGCCCGGTGATCGAACAGAGGGGAACCGAAGGTTCCCCTCCGTAACCGCCCTTCCTCCGGTAGGGTGCAACGCGGTGCATAGTGGAGCGAAGATGAAAGCATTAGTCAGCGGAATCGTCGGCGCCCTCATGGGGTTTGCTACGAGCGCAGCAGTTTCCCAGACGTATCCGGCGAAGCCGGTCCGGATGATCATCCCGTTTCCCGCCGGCGGAACGACCGATATTGTCGGACGCATCGCATCGCAGAAGCTCACCGAAGCGCTCGGCCAGCAGGTCGTGCCCGACAACCGTGCCGGCGCTGCGGGGAACATCGGGACCGAGGTCGTCGCGAAAGCGCCGCCCGATGGATACACGCTGCTGACGGCGCCCGGCAGCACGCTCACGATCCACCCGAGCCTCTATGCCAAGCTTCCTTTCGATCCGCTGAAGGACTTCGCGCCGATTTCGATCCTTGCGGCCGTGCCGAATGCACTAGTGGTTCATCCTTCGCTTCCGGTACGAAGCGTGAAGGACATGGTCGCGCTCGCGAAATCGCGGCCGGGCCAGTTGAATTACGCCTCGACGGGCGCCGGACAATCGACCCACCTGTCGATGGAGCTTTTCAAGACCATGGCTCAGGTGAACATTGTTCACATCGCGTACAAAGGCAGCGCCCCTGCGATCACCGACCTACTCGGCGGTCACGTCCCGCTCATGTTCGACAATATGCCGAGCGCACTTCCCCACGTTAAAGCAGGAAAGCTTCGCGCCCTGGCGGTCAGCACGGCAAAACGCTCACCGGTGGCGCCCGAGATTCCAACCGTCGCGGAATCGGGACTGCCGGGCTTCGAAGTCAGCGTGTGGTTTGCGGTGCTTGCGCCCGCCGCGACACCTCGCGAAATCGTGGAGCGGCTCAATCGCACGTTGGCGAAAGCGCTTCAGGCGAGCGACACGCGCGAGCGTCTGGCGAGTCAGGGCGCAGAGCCGATCGGTAACACGCCCGAAGAATTCACGGCGCAGATGAAGCGCGACCTGGTCAAGTGGGCGAAGGTCGTTCGCGACGCCAACATCAAGCTCGACTAAAAAGGCACGCATGAAAGCACGTACTGGTTTCGCAGTGCTGACACTCGCGATTTCGGCGACCGCGGCCGCCGCGGACCCTGCGGCGACATATCCAGGCCGCCCGATCCGCATCATCGTCGCCTATACACCTGCGGGCACGACGGACATCCTCGCTCGCGCCGTCGGGCAGAAAATGACCGAAAACTGGGCCCAGTCGGTGATCGTCGAGAATCGTCCCGGCGCCAACGGCAACATCGGCACTGAGCTCGCGGCGCGCGCAACGCCCGACGGCTATACGATCACGATGGGGACTGCCGGCACGCACAGCATCAATAACACGCTCTACCCAAAGCTCTCCTGGCATGCGGTGCGTGATTTCGTGCCTATCAGTCTGGTAGCCGTCGTCCCGAATCTGCTGGTGGTGACGAATACGCTTCCCGTAAAAAGCGTGAAGGACCTCATCGCTTACGCCAAAGCCAATCCCGGAAAGCTCGCGTTCGGCTCGCCGGGAGTCGGCGCGACCGCGCATCTGTCGATGGAGCTTTTCAAGACGGTCACCGGAAGCAACATGGTGCACGTCCCATATAAAGGGAGCGCCGGTGTGCTGGCCGACGTCACCGGGGGCCAGATTCAGCTCGCGATGGACAACATTCCGGTGTATCTACCGCAGGCGAAAGCCGGGAAGATTCGGGCGCTGGCGGTGTCGTCGCCGCAGCGTGCAGCCGCGGCCCCCGACATTCCGACAGTCGCTGAAGCGGGCGTGCCCGGCTTCGAAGCGCTGTCGTGGTTCGGCCTCAATGCACCGGCGAAAACGCCGCGTGGAATCGTCGCGAAGCTCGCGACCGAAACTCAGCGCATCCTGAAGCTCCCAGACGTTCGCGACCGCATTATCGGGCTGGGTGCGCAGCCGGTCGGCGGAACCCCGCAGGAATATGGCGCCTTCATCGATTCCGAGATCGTGAAGTGGGAGAAGGTCATCCGCAGCGCCGGGGTCAAGATCGAGTGATCCGCGACGCCGAGAGCTTCAATGTGCTGCTGCAGACGATCGAGCGCTTCGTTCGTGAGCGCCTGATCCCGCGGGAAGATGAAGTCGCGGAAACCGATGCGATTCCGCAGGACGTCGTTGCGGACATGCGCCGCATGGGGCTTTTTGGCCTTACGGTCCCCGAGGAGTACGGGGGCCTCGGGCTGACGATGGAAGAAGAAGTGCTCACGGCAATCGCCCTGTGTCGAGCCGCGCCCGCTTTCCGCTCCCTCGTCGGCACCAACAACGGCATCGGTTCGCTCGGCATCGTGTTCGACGGCACCGAGGCGCAGAAAAAGAAATACCTTCCGAAGCTCGCCGCAGGTGAGCTGATCGGGTCGTTCGCACTGACCGAGCCGGGCAGCGGCTCGGATGCGGGCTCGCTCACCACGAGCGCCCGGCGCGACGGCGAGTTTTACGTGCTCAACGGCGCGAAGCGCTACATCACCAACGCACCGCAGGCCGGTATCTTCACCGTGATGGCGCGTACCGACCCGCAGTCGAAGGATGCGAAAGGCGTTTCCGCCTTCATCGTTGAGCGCGCGACCCCCGGTCTTGCAGTCGGGCAGGCGGATCGCAAAATGGGCCAGCGCGGCGCGCAAACGGCAGACGTCATTTTCGACAACGTGCGCGTTCCTGCGGAGAACGTGATCGGCGGCGTCGAAGGGATGGGCTTCAAGACGGCGATGAAAGTGCTCGACAAAGCGCGGATCCATGTCGCAGCCGTAAGCGTCGGCGCCGCGACGCGCATACTCGATGAGGCGCTGGGCTATGCGGTCCAGCGCGAGCAGTTCGGCCAGGCGATCGGCGAGTTCCAGCTCGTGCAGGCGATGCTCGCGGACAGCCAGACCGAGCTTTACGCGGCCCGCAGCATGACGCTCGACGCGGCCCGCAAGCGTGACAATGGTGAGCGCGTCACGCTGGAGGCCGCATGTTGCAAGCTCTACGCCTCGGAAATGGTCGGGCGTGTGGCGGATCGCGCGGTGCAGATCCACGGCGGTGCGGGCTACATGCAGGCGTCCGTCGTCGAGCGGTTCTATCGCGACGTGCGCCTCTTTCGCTTGTATGAAGGCACGAGCCAGATCCAGCAACTCGTCATCGCGCGGCACATGCTGAAGACCGCGAGGCGGTAATCAAGGACTCAAAGTGGCATTCGAGGAACACATCAAGGAACTGGGGAAGCGCGACGCCGAGGCGCTTGCGATGGGCGGCGCCGAAAAGCTGGCGAAGCGCAAGGCGCAAGGCGTCCTCAACGCGCGCGAGCGTATCGACTATCTTCTCGATCGCGACAGCTTCATCGAGTCGGGCCGCTATGCGCGAAGCCATCGCCCGGAGGTAAAACACAAGACGCCTGCCGATGGAAAGATCGCGGGCTTCGGCCGCATCAACGGGCGCGAAGTGGCACTTGTGTCGAACGACTTCACGGTGCTCGGCGCGTCGTCGGCCGTGATCAACATGAAGAAGATGAAGCACGTGAAGCAGGTTGCGGCGAAGCGCGGGTTCCCGCTGGTGCTTCTCGGCGAGTCGAGCGGCGCCCGCATGCCCGACCGCATGGGTTCCGCAGGGCGCGCGATCATTGCGCAGGACCCCACCGAGTACCAGCGCCTGCGTGAGACGCCCTGGTGCTCCGCGCTCCTCGGCCAGTGTTACGGCTCGTCCACGTGGTACTCGGCGATGTCCGATTTCGTCGTGATGCGTAAAGGCGCGATCATGGCGATCGCGAGCCCTAATGTGACTTCGATCGCGATCAACAGGCCGATCGAAGCCGAGGATCTCGGCGGCTGGAAGCTGCTGACCGGCGTTTCGGGCCTCGCCGACATGGCCGTGGATACCGATGAGCAGGCGATCGATGCGATCAAGAAATTTCTCTCGTACCTCCCGGGCCATTGCATGGAAGCGCCGCCGGAGGTTCCGGTGCCTGAAGGCTCTGACGCCGCGTGCCGCAGCATGCTCGACATCGTTCCCGAATCCCGTAACAAGGTCTACGACGTACGCAAAGTGATTCAGGCGATCGCCGATACCGGATCCTCTTTCGAGCTCAAGGCGCGCTACGGCAAGTCGGTGTCGACGGTATTCGCGAGGCTCGACGGAAAAACCGTCGGCTTCGTTGCCAGCAACCCGCTTTTCAAAGGCGGCGCGCTTGACGCCGACGCGTGCCAGAAAGTTACGAGCTTCATGGTGCTGTGTGATTCGTTCAATGTGCCGCTCGTCTTTCTCGTCGACGTGCCGGGGTTTCTCATTGGCGTCGAAGGCGAGCTTCGCGGAATGCCGGGCAAAGTGATCAACTGGATGAATGCGATGACGCTGGTCACGGTGCCCAAGATCACGGTGATCATGAGGAAGAGTTACGGGCAGGCGTTCATCAACATGGCCGGTGGGCGCAACGCTGACGAAGTGGCGGTGTGGCCGACTGCGGACCTGGGCTTCATGGATGCTGCTGTGTCGGTCAACGTGCTCCACGGTGTGCGCCCTCAGGACGACCCGGAGCGCTTCGAGAAGCTGAAAGCGGAGGTGGAGCGCGACACCTCCGCCTGGGGCCTTGCCGAGCTGTACGAGGCTCAGACGGTGATCGACCCGCGGGACACGCGCGAATATCTCATCCGCACGCTGGAAGTGCACCGCCTGCGAATGAATAAGGGCGTGGGCGAGCACCGGTTGAGAAACTGGCCCACGAGTTATTAATTGATTCGTCCGAAAGTGGAAACCTACTTTCGGCCGGACGGCAGGTTAGCAGTTCAGGCTTGGGGTGGCCCGGCGCCCGAACTGCGGAAAGACCAACGAAACAGTGGGATGCATACGGTTGGCGTTTCGTAGTAGTTTCAAGCTGAATCGTGTGGCTTCGCCAGCGATTCAGTTCAAATTGAAAACGGCGCACAGTAGGGGTGCACTTTGCGACGGGAAGGTTAATACGGCGCACAGTAGGGGTGCACTTTGCGACGAAAAGGGGAATATTGAATGCCTCGTAGGGTTCATAGTGCCGCCGCCGCCCTTCTGATATCGAGCGGTGTCGTATCAGCCGCCACGCAGGACTATCCCCAGCGTCCAATCCGCCTTGTCGTGCCTTTCGGCGCGGGTGGTTCTTATGACCCGGTGGCGCGCGTGATCTCCCAGTATGTCGGTGAATCGCTGAAGCAGTCGATCGTCATCGACAATCGCGGCGGCGCCAGCGGCATTCTCGGCGGCGAGATCATCGCGCGCGCCAATCCGGACGGTTATACGATCGGCATCCTCGGCAACAATCACACGATCACCGCGGCGCTTCGCACCGACGTTCCGCACGACGTCACGAAGGACTTCACGCCGATCATGCGCGTCGGCATCGTGGACAACGCTGTAGTCGTGCATCCCAGCGTAGCTGCAAAAACGCTCAAAGACCTGATCGCGATCGCCAAGGCAAACCCAGGCAAATACAATTACGGGTCCGGCGGCACCGCGGGATCGACCCATTTCGCAGGCGAGCTTTTCAAGTCACTGGCCGGCGTGAACGTAGTGCACGTGCCCTACAAGAGCGGGGGCCCTGCGGTCACCGCGCTCCTCGGCAACGAAGTGCAGATGATGGTGCTCAACATGATCAACGCCGAGCCGCACATCAGATCCGGGCGCATGCGCGGGCTCGCCATCGCGGCGAAAACGCGCCACCCGCTCACGCCTGATATGCCCACCACCTCCGAGGCGGGACTGCCGGGTCTGGAAATGTCTCAGTGGTACGGCATGGTCACGCCGAACGGCGTTCCTCGCGTGGTGCTCGCGAAGCTCGAAAACGAATTCAAACGCATGGTCGAAAACCCCGAGGCACGCGGTAAGCTCGCTTCACAGGGTGTGCGCGCTTACGCGGAGACGCCGCGCGAGTTCGCCGCATTTCTCAAAGAAGACATTGCCACCAACCGCCGAATCGCGAAGACGGCGAACATTCGCGCGGAATGAACTGACGTGAGGCTGTGATGAAGAAGCCATTGTTGATCGCGCTCCTCTCCGGGCTCCTTGTTTCGACCCCGGGTTTCGGGGACGACAAGCCGCGCAAAGCTTCTGCCGCGAAGAAGAAAGCCGAAACCGGCGCGTCGTGCAAAGCGCCCTCCGTAGGCACGTGCGCCGCATGCAACATCATGTGCCGCGCGGGCGAGGCCGCGCATTGCGCACCGGGCACGCTTTCCGGCGACGTGTGCCACACACAACCAAGCTGCAAGTGCAGCCGGTGACAGGGTGACGATCACGCGCCCGCAAAATGAAACGAGTCTCTCTGTACAGCACCGCGCCACGCGGCGGCGCTCAACCCCTAGCGCCTTCGGCCGAACCTCCGGCGCCCGCCACTGCTGCTGATCAGGCTCCGACGGCAGCACCGTCGAAACGTAACCGCTTCACCCGTTTCATAAAGCACCGCAGGGGTGCGCTGCTGGTCGCCGCGGGTGCTTCTTTCGCGCTGGCGCTCGTGGCTCTCCACGCGATGATGAGCCCGGGCGTGCGCGAGCTTACGCAGCGGGACATTGACGCCGCGGTGCTGCGTACGCTCGAAACGAAGCCGATGCCTTCGCGCGCAGCCGCGGCATACGAGCTCATCCGGCATTCGGTGGTGAGGGTGCGGGGCCTGGGTGCACTCGACGAACGCGACAGCGAAGAAGAACGCAGCGTCGGCACCGGCGTGGTGATTCTCGAAGACGGCACGATACTCACTAACCTGCATGTCGTCGCCGGTGCGAAGCGCATCGGCGTCATATTCGCCGATGGACACGAAAGCGAAGCGACGATCGTCGGCGTGCGTGCGGAGCACGACCTTGCCGTAATTCGTGCGAAGAGTGTTCCGGACGATTTGGCGCCCGCGACGCTGCGCTCGACTGGCGATTTACGCGTGGGCGATGAAGTGGTGGCGGTGGGTTTTCCCTTCGGTATCGGACCTTCGGCTTCTTCCGGCGTCGTCTCGGGACTGAAGCGTGAGCATCAGTCGCCCGAAGGCAAGCGGATTCTGACGAACCTCATCCAGTTCGATGCGGCGGCGAATCCGGGCAGCTCAGGCGGGCCGCTCGTGACCAACGATGGCGAAGTCGTCGGCATTGTGACGGGCATTCTCAATCCGAACAAGCAGGCGGTTTTCATCGGCATCGGCTTTGCCGTTCCGATCGAAAACGCGGCTGCCGCTGCGGGGCTGTCACCGTTCTAGCATCGCGCATTCAGCGCAAATCGCAAGGGAGCACTATGGAAAGCATTGAACGCAGCCGCGGTGAAATCGCGTCGCTCATGGAAGGCATTCTCTATGAGGTGAAGAAAGTGGTCGTCGGTCAGGACCACTTTCTCGAGCGCGTGCTCGTCGCAATGCTTGCACAGGGTCACCTTCTCGTCGAAGGCGTGCCCGGGCTTGCGAAAACGCTCACGGTAAAAACGCTTGCGCGCGCGGTGCGCGGAACGTTCAGGCGCATCCAGTTCACGCCGGATCTCGTGCCGGCCGATCTTGTGGGCACGCGCGTCTACAACCAGAAGACGAGCGAGTTCACGACTTCCCTCGGTCCGGTGTTCACGAACCTTCTGCTCGCCGATGAAATCAACCGCGCGCCCGCCAAAGTGCAGAGCGCGCTTCTTGAAGTGATGCAGGAGCGCCAGGTGACGATAGCCGGGGAAACGCACAAGGTTCCCGAACCTTTCCTGGTGATGGCGACGCAGAACCCGATCGAGACCGAAGGCACTTATCCCCTTCCTGAAGCGCAGGTCGATCGCTTCATGATGAAGGTCATCGTCGGCTACCCGACCGAGGAAGAAGAGTACGTGATCGTCGAGCGCGTGACCGGCGTCGCAAAAGCGGTGTCTGCGGTGGCGACGACGGATCAGCTCTCGGCATTGCAGACCGAATGCCGCGCGAGTTATGTCGATCCTTCGCTCATGCAGTATGCGGTGCGCCTCGTCGCCGCAACGCGAAATCCGGAGCGCTACGGGATCAAAGACCTGCAGCGTTACCTCACGTTCGGCGCGAGCCCGCGCGCTTCGATCAATCTCATCGAGGGTGCGCGTGCGTTGAGCTTCCTGCGCGGGCGCAGCTATGTGCTGCCCGAAGACGTGACCGACATGGTTCCCGACGTGCTGCGGCACCGCCTGATCCTCACCTACGAAGCGCTCGCGGAGGCTGTCTCGCCCGACGCCCTCGTCCAGCGGATCATGGCGCACATTTCAGCCCCGGATAAGCCGCTCGATACTCATGTGCGAATCGCGTCCAGGCATTCGTGAGCACGGTCAGCGGCGTGACCGCGCTGTCGGCGTCCGCAAGGAATTCGTGAATTGTCAGCACTGAAGCCCGAGAACATCCTGCGGCGCCTCGAGTGGACCGTGATCCGTCGGCTCGACGGTCTGCTGCACGGAGACTACCGGACGCTATTTCGGGGTTTCGGACTCGACCTGGCCGACCTGCGCGAATATCAGTACCACGATGACGTGCGGCACATCGACTGGAACGTGACCGCGCGCATGCAGACGCCTTACGTGCGCGAGTACCACGAAGACCGCGAAGTCACCGCCTGGTTTCTGCTCGACCTTTCGCCTTCGATCGATTTCGGCTCGCACGAGATCAAGAAGCGTTCGCTTGCGGTCGAGTTCGTCACCGTGCTTTCAGCGCTTCTGGCGAGACATGGCAACCGCGTCGGCGCGCTCTTTTACGGCGACTCCGTAGACACGGTCATTCCCGCGCGCGGGGGCCGCAAACAGGTGCTGCACATGCTCCATCGCATGCTGTCGAGGCCCGAGCGCACGCAGTCAGCGGCGACCGATCTGCAGGACTTCCTGCGTGGGGCCTTTCAGGTGATGAAGCGGCGCTCACTCGTTTTCGTCGTGTCCGACTTCATCAGCACGCCGGGCTGGGCACAGCCGCTCGCGCACATCGCACGCCGCCATGAAGTGATTGCGGTGCGCCTTTACGATCCGCTGGAAATGGAGCTCCCCGACCTCGGGCTCCTCGTCGTCCAGGACTCCGAGACGGGCGAGCAGCTCTTCGTCGATACGCATGACCGTGGATTCCGGAAGCGCTTTGCCGCCGCGGCGGAGCGCCGCGAGACCGAGTTACGTGCGTGCTTCAGTCAGGCTGGCGT
>JBKJPI010000015.1:0-3241 GCA_046595235.1 Burkholderiales bacterium
TCGTGAGACTGGCTGCACGGATTGCTGCTTCGCCGCGGCATAAACTTCAGCGGCGACGTGCGCCATCGGCTCGCTCTTCGTTCCTCAGGTACCTATCGATAAATGTAGTCGCGGGTAAGCGGGAGCGGCTTGGCGTCAATATTTTCCGCCTTGTGTGCCAGGATCTGGTAAATGTTCATCCAGCCGTTCGCAAAGCCGTAGGCGCAGCCGGCGAGATAGATTTGCCAGATTCGAAATCGCTTGTCTCCAGCAGCGGCGATCGCCCGTTCGCGGGCCGATTCGAGACGATCAGCCCACTCATGACAAGTGCGTGCATAGTGGCGCCGCAAACATTCAACATTGGTCACTTCTAGTCCCTCTGCCGACATCTGATCCAACAGCAGACTAAGATGCGGCAACTCACCATCCGGAAACACGTAACGGTCGATGAATTCGCCGGCCCCCGCGCCCACCCAGCTGTTGTTTGTGTCACGAGCTGTGATGCCGTGGTTCAGAACCAATCCGTCATGCTTCAGGAGGGAGCGGATTTTTTGAAAATACGAACCCAGATTCCTAAGACCTACATGCTCGAACATGCCGATACTGGCTATCTTGTCGAAAGCGCTGGTGTCCGGGATATCACGATAGTCGCATAGCTCCACGGCGCAACGATCGCGTAATCCCTCGGCTCGGATGCGCTCACGGACATAGTCGAACTGGTTTCTCGAAAGCGTGATTCCCGTGGCCCTCGCTCGATACTTCTTTGCAGCGCGGATGATCAGGGCTCCCCAGCCGCAACCGATATCGAGAATCCGTTCGTCGGGCTTCAGCATGAGCTTATTCAAGATGTGGTCCAGTTTCTGCACCTGGGCCACCTCGAGGGAGTCTTCTTCATTGCGATAGTAGGCACATGAATAAACCATGTTTCGGTCAAGAAAGAGCGAATAGAACTCATTCGATACGTCGTAGTGATATTCGATCGCCTTTTGGTCACGGCGGCGGCTGTGTTGCGCAAAGCGAGGAAATCCGGACGACGTGGTAGCTGCGAAACTGCGGGCAAGGGCGCTTGCGACACGAAATACCTCATGGATGGAACCCTCGACCCGAATGTGCCCCTCCACGAATGCTTCACCGAGCTTGTTGAGGTCAGGCGAGATGAAGTAGCGCAAGGCCGACGGCTTGCCAATGGTGACGGTCACTGTGGGATTGGCACACAGGTCGAGGCGATGGCCGTTCCATAACTCGAGTCGCAGTGGAATGGCGGGTTTACCACGCATTCGACCGACCATACGCTCGAGACGGCTTTCAAGGAACATCGGGTGACCACTCCCATCGTGCCGAGACAATCGCTCCGTGGGCGGCGCTATTTTTCCGAGCGGCGCGCGAGCAGCGCGCTGGCGATCAGCGCTACGACCACCATACCGGCGATCGTCTGCCATGGATGGGCACGCACGTATTCCTGACCCGCCTGTCCGGCAGCCCGTACGCGCGCCGTGCCTGCCTGTGCCAGCCCCGCGAATTCGGCGCGGGCGCGTGACACTGCTTCGCGCGCCTTCTCGCGGGCGGCCACGATGCGGCTTTCGGATTGGTCAGCGATGTGCTCGATCAAGTCCTCGGTGTCTGCTGCAAGACCTCTCGCTCTGGCGAGCAGTTTCTGGGTTCCGGCCATGTCTAATCTCCTGGTTGAAAAAGGACTGGGTCATCTGCGGCACGAATGATCCTTCCTGAGCTAGCGTCCAACCGAGGCTCGCGGTGCGCCGGAAGTAATCGACGAGCCCACGCATCTCGTCGCGCGTGAGCGAGTATGTGTGAGTCTAACGAGCCGGCCCGGTGTCCATTTGACATGGATCAATGAATGCGGGTTGAGCTATGGGGAAATGTATCGTGTGCAGACGCCGTGGTCCGGCAAATCTGATTTCGATGAGCCGCAGTTCCAGACGCCCGGCGTCGAGCGGACTCCCACAATCGTTGATCTAGATCATGGCCCGTGCGCCTGACGATCGTACGCTTCAGAGCATCGTGTATGTGTATTTGGAGTGGGCCCATGAGCACGCGGCGCTTTGTCAATGAGCTGTGTTGGTTCAGCGCTTCGGCGCTGGCGCTCGCAGCATTCGCCCTGATCATGGCGTGGATCGATGGCTGGACCGGTCATGTCTCTTCCCCCGCGCGCGATGCCTTTCTGATGTTGGGCGTAGCCAGCCTGGTGGTGATGGTGTTTCTGGTGGTGCTTGTGTTTCAACTGGAACGGGACGAGCACGGTAGAGAGCCGGCGAAGCGCGCGAAGGCAGCGCGCAATCTTGCGCTACATCAAAGGTCGACGCCATTCGCTCACTATGATGACAAGACTCGCCGGCGCATCGAGCCGGGGTAATCATGAGATGCTTGAACGATGAGCGCGCTCTGCGCGCGAAGGAGGCTGTATGTCTGCAACAGAGATCTGTTTCAGTGAGCACGCGCGGGACAAGATCATGCGAGGCGCGACCGTGCTGGCGGATGCCGTACGCGTGACACTCGGTCCGCGCGGACGCACCGTCATCATCGAAAAGGAGTACGGCGCACCAAGGGTAGTGAACTCAGGGGTGCTGGTGGCGAAGTCGATCAGCCTTGCGGACCCGTTCGAGAACATGGGCGCATTGCTGGTGCGCGAGGTCGCCGCGAAAACATCTGACGTGGCCGGCGATGGCACCACGACCGCAACGGTGCTTGCGCACAGCATCCTGAGCGAGGGTATGAAGTTCGTCGCGGCGGGCATGAACCCCATGGATCTGAAGCGCGGCATCGATAAGGCAGTTGCCGCCGTCGTCGGACACCTGAAAGCGCAGTCCCGGCCGTGCGGCACCACGCGCGAAATCGAGCACGTGGCCGCGGTCTCGGCGAATAACGACGCGACGATCGGCGCGTTTATCGCCCGCGCCATCGAGAAGGTCGGCAAGGAGGGTGTCGTCACCATCGAAGAGGGCTCCGGTCTGGAGAGCGAAGTCGAGGTGGTCGAGGGGCTCCAGTTCGACCGTGGGTATCTCTCGCCCTACTTCATTACCGATTCTGACAAGCAGCACGTCGTGCTCGAAGATGCCTACGTGCTCGTCTACGACGGAAAGATTTCCGCGGTGCGGGATCTGTTGCCGACTCTGGACCTCGCTTCACACGAAGCGAAGCCGTTGCTCGTCATAGCGGAGGACATCGAAGGGGAGGCCCTGGCAACGCTGGTCCTCAACCATATTCGCGGCGTACTGAAGAGCTGCGCGGCGAAAGCGCCTGGGTT
>JBKJPI010000145.1:0-6549 GCA_046595235.1 Burkholderiales bacterium
GAAAGGAAGCACCAGGAAAGGGCCATCGCCCACACCCCATTTGCCCAACGTCTGCCCGAAATCCTCATCGTGCTTTTCGATGCCCGCCTCGCTTGCGACGTCGAAGAGGCCGAGCATGCCGATGGTCGAGTTGATCGCAACGCGACCCAGATCCGAATAGGCCGCCGTGAACTTGCCCTGCAGAAGGTTGTTCAGTGCAACGACGACGTCGTTGATATTGGAAAAGAAGTTGCTGACGCTCGAGCGGATGAACTCCGGCAGCACCGCGCGATATGCTCGAGCGGTGGGCTTCAGTATCGCGTTGTCGAGGCCCTCATTGAACGAGTAGATGCTGCGGTTCACGGACTCGAACGGGTCACCGGGTGTTGTGCCGATGGCGCAACCGCCAAGTAAGGACAGGGAAAGAACGACGCAAGCAACACGACTGCGCAGAGGTTTCTGGCGAACTGACATTTTTATGGTTCCGTTACTCTAGGTCTGAGCCCAGCTAATCTCCCATTGTATCAAGCGTTTCGCGTCGTGGGGCGGGAACTCAGGTCGGTAAAACTTCCCTTTGTTATACTGAATTGCTCCGGCGCGCGCTGCCCTCGCCGACCCGATCACGGCTCCGCCCTTACAGGAAGATCCCCATGCTAGACAGAGTGAAACCCGCGCTTCAATTGAAGGACATGAGCCTTTTCAGGCAGCAGTGTTACATCGACGGCGCCTGGGTCGACGCCGACGACAAGGCCACCCTCCCGGTGTACAACCCCGCCGACGGAAAGCAGATTGGCGCGGTGCCCAGGATGGGAAAGGCGGAGACGCGGCGCGCCATCGAGACCGCGAACACGGCGTTTCCCGAATGGCGTGCGAAGACAGCAAAGGAGCGCGCGGCCATTCTTCGCAAGTGGTATGACCTCATGATGGCGAACCAGGAAGACCTCGCCATCCTCATGACGGTGGAGCAGGGAAAGCCCCTCGCCGAATCGCGCGGTGAGATTGCCTACGGCGCCTCGTTCATCGAATGGTTTGCCGAGGAGGCAAAGCGCGTCTACGGCGACACCATTCCCTCGCAATCGCCCGACCGGCGCATCGTCGTGATCAAGCAGCCGATCGGCGTCTGTGCCGCGGTGACGCCATGGAACTTCCCGAATGCGATGATCACGCGCAAAGCCGGGCCAGCGCTCGCAGCCGGATGCACCATGGTGATCAAGCCCGCGTCGATGACCCCGTATTCGGCGCTTGCGCTGTGCGAGCTTGCCGAGCGGGCAGGGATCCCGAAAGGCGTGCTGTCGGTGGTGACCGGCTCGGCAGGCCCGATCGGGGAAGAGCTCACCTCGAATCCGCTGGTGCGCAAGTTCACGTTCACCGGCTCGACAGAGATTGGCAAACAGCTGATGGCGCAGTGCGCGACGACGGTGAAAAAGGTGTCGCTCGAGCTCGGCGGTAATGCGCCCTTCATAGTCTTCGACGACGCCGATCTCGACTCCGCAGTCGAAGGTCTGATGGCCTCGAAGTATCGCAACACCGGTCAGACATGTGTCTGCGCCAATCGCGTCTTCGTTCAGGAAGGCGTATACGACACGTTTGCGGCTAAGTTCGCGGAGAAGGTCTCCGGAATGAAGGTCGGCAATGGGCTTGAAGACGGAGTGATGCAAGGTCCGCTCATCGACATGAAAGCGGTCGAGAAGGTCGAGGAGCACATTGCGGATGCCGTGGGCAAGGGCGCCCGGGTGCTCACCGGGGGCAAGCGGCACGACAAGGGCGGTCAGTATTTCCAGCCGACGGTGCTCGCGGACGTGACGACCGAAATGAAGGTCACGCACGAAGAGACGTTTGGCCCGGTGGCGCCGCTGTACCGCTTCCAGACCGAGCAGGAGCTGCTCGAGCTTGCCAACAACACCGAATACGGTCTTGCGGCGTACTTCTACAGCCGCGATATCGGGCGCATCTGGCGTGTGGCTGAAGGCATCGAGTCCGGCATCGTCGGGATCAACGTCGGCATCATCTCCACCGAAGTGGCGCCGTTCGGCGGTGTGAAAGAGTCGGGCATCGGCCGCGAGGGTTCTAAATACGGAATGGAAGAGTTCCTCGAAGTGAAATACCTCTGCATCGGCGATATCACGAAGTAAGTGATACAGGTTCTCGGCCTCGACCATATTGTGCTGCGCGTGCGCGAGCCGCTGCGCATGACGCGCTTCTATTGCGACGTGCTCGGCTGCAAGATCGAGCGCTCGAAGCAGGAGCTCGGGCTCGTTCAGCTGAGGGCGGGGCAATCGCTGATCGATCTCGTCACGGTCGATGGCGATCTCGGCAGGAAGGGTGGTGCAGCACCCGGCGCCGAAGGCCGAAACATGGATCACTTCTGCCTGCGTGTCGAGCCGTTCGACCCGCTCGGCGTGATCGCACATCTTATCAAGCACGGTGTCGTGCCTGGTGAAACAAAGCAGCGCTACGGCGCTGATGGCACCGGCCCGTCGATCTATATCAGCGATCCGGAAGGCAATACGGTGGAGCTGAAAGGTTCACCGGGTTGAATTTCCCCTCCCGGTAGTTAATCAACTAGACGCGTTCAGCGATGTGTTTGCCGAACGCCTTCGTGCCAAGGTTCCCGCCGAGGTCGCGTGTGCGCGTGTCCGGTGACTGAAGCGCTGCATCGATCGCAGCTTCGATCGCGTGCGCGGCGTCTGAAAACTCACGGCGCTTGTGCCGCTCTGCAAGCCACTCGAGCAGCATCCCGGCCGAAAGGATCAGCGAAGTCGGATTCGCCTTGTCCTGGCCCTGGATGTCGGGCGCGGAGCCGTGCTGCGCCTGGGCGCAGCATGCGTCATCGCCGGCCATCACCGAACCCGCAAGGCCGAGGCCTCCCGAGATTTCGGACGCTTCATCCGAAAGAATGTCGCCGAACATGTTGCCGGTGACGATGCAGTCGAATTTCGAGGGGTCACGTACGAGCAGCGCTGCCATTGCGTCGACGATCTTTTCGTCGAGCTCGACATCGGGATAGTCCTTCGCGACGGCGCGCACTTCGCGCAGGAAGAGCCCGTCGGAAATGTGGAACACGTTGGCCTTGTGCACTGCGGTGACTTTCTTTCGCCGCTTGCGCGCCCATTCGAATGCAACCTGCGCGATTCTCCTGCACTGCCGCGCCGTTACTTTCCGCACCGCGATTGCCACGTCTTCGGTCGGCATGAATTCGCCGCGGCCCATGAACATGTTGCGGTCGGCGTAGAAACCCTCAGTGCATTCGCGAAAAATCACGAGGTCGACCGGTTTCCCGGTGAGTCCCACGCCCATGCGCGATTTAGCGGGACGAATGTTGGCAAAAAGATCGAGCTTCACGCGAAATTCACCGGAAGGATTGATGCCGCCCTGCTCACGTGAAGGATATTGCAGGTGGTCCACCGGTCCGAGGATGATGCCTGGTGCCGTCCGTGCAGCCTCCATGACAGCCTCCGGCAGCGTCGAGCCCTGCTTCTGAAGCGCGGCGAGTCCCATCTCTTCGGTCTGCCATTCGAGACCGAGCTTGTACTTCGAATTCACGCGGTCGAGCACCGCAAGCGTCGCTTCGGTGATTTCCGGGCCGATGCCGTCACCAGGGAGAACAAGAATTTTCATGAGGGAGATTCCGGAAAGACATCAACGTCCGAAAGTGCACACCTACTTTCGGCCGACAGAAAGTTACGCTCCAGGCTTGGGGCGGCCCGGGGCCTGAACCTAAAAGAGCAACGAAGAATAACAAAGCTGATGTCGGCGATTTTACTTACTCTCTTGCTTCGACCAGCGTGCTCGATTTTGAAAAAACCCACGCAGCGGCGACGCCGCCAGCAACCGCATACTTTCGTTTCACCAGCGGGCTGTCGATGAATGTGCTGCCGTGAAGACTGTCTGCTTTCACGAAAGCCCCGAACCAGTAGTTTTCGAAGCGCTTGCTGAGCGCGGCTACGAACTGCAGTCCTGCATAGCCGCTTTTTGCGTCATATGCCGGACGGCCCGCGCGCACAAACTCCGGCCGCACGCCGTAGAAATAGTCGTGATACGCGCGGCTGCCGAAGAGCGGGCCCGCGACAAGTCCGAGGTTCCATCCAGGACCGGGCACGACTCCTTTGAGGTCGACATTGAGATGCGGCTGGAAGAGCCAGCCTTCATGCCCGACGCCGTGAAAATCGGACGATACGACGGCGCGCAATGGAAGCCGCAACTCCAGGCTCAGTTTGTCCGACATGCCGCGGTACAGAAACATAGTGACAGAAGGGCCGATCTCGAGCGTTGGATCGAGGTCCGGCATGCCTTCACGCGCGCGATTGTCACGGCTGCGCACCGGAACCGAACCGCTCACGCTGACGTCGAGCTCTGCAATCGGGCTCGAGTACAGAAGACCACGCACCTTCTGCCGATCTATCTTGAGTGTCTCGCCGCGATAAATCACGTAGGGTATCGGCAGCGCGTGGGTGCGATTCTGATCCGAGCCGCGGTAGTCGGGCAGATTGAACACGGCAACCCCGGCACCGGCCTCCCAGAGCGGGAGCTGATCGGCTCTCGCCGCGTTGCCGCAGCCGAGCGCGAGCGGCAGCGCGATCCCGACCGCGGCGGCGATGCGGCGGGTTCGATTCATGTGCGAAAAGCCGACCGGACGACGCAGCGAGGCGGGCGGCTACGAAAGACCGTACAGCAGTTTCCCCGCGACTGGTGATGCAGCTTTGAGGACGTCACCGGAAAGTGAATCGGTGATGTAAACGGTCTTTCGATCGTGACCGCCGAAAGCGATGTTCGCCAGGTGATGGTGTTTGTCATTTTCGGAATGGATGAGATGCGTCGGCAGCATGTTCGCATCGAAGCGCCAGATACCGACGCCGAGCTGACACACGAAAAGGCCGTTCTCCGCGTCCATGTCGATGCCATCAGGACCGCCGACGCCCCCTGAAAGCTGAATCGCGACGCCGGTTTTGGAGAACGCGAGGTCATGCATGACGGGAAGCCGCCACACCTGCTGCGAACGTGTAACGCCGACGTAGACATGCTTCTCGGTCGTGCTGACGGTGACGCCGTTCGGGCTCGGGATGTTCGTAACGAGCCGATCTAGATGCCCATTCGCGCGCAGTCTGAAGAGCCGTCCGGTCGGGTCTGCAATGCCGGTCTGGCCCTGGTCGGTGAAATAAAGGTCGCCGGTGCTCGTGAAGTGCAGGTCGTTCAGTCCCTTGAAGCCTTCGCTGTACGCCGTTTCCAGCAGGGTCTCGAGCTTCGCGGTCTTGACGTCGAGGACAAGGAGCCCCTTGCGATAGTCCGCAATGAAGAGCCGGCCATCCTTGTGAAACTTCATCCCGTTCGGCCAGCCGTCGTACTGAATCACAAGCGCCCATTCGCCCTTGGGGTCGATTCTGAAGATGCGTCCGAACGGTGTGTCGACGATGTAAAGGTTGCCCTCGCGATCGAAGGCAGGACCTTCGAGGAAGCACTCGACTTCGGCGTTCTGACGATTGGGGTCCGACCAGCCGGTGCGTCCTTTCTTTCGAAACTTGCCGGGCATGGACGAGAAGACTTCGGCTTTGACGAGCTCGAGCTGCTTGAATGGGTTCAGCATTGTTCTACAGGGTGACGAAAAGAGTGACGGGAATGGCGCTGAAGGCGCGCCGCAGTTATTGGGGCGTGAGGCCCGAGACCTGAACCAGCCGCATGAGCTTCTTCATGTCTGAAGCAATGGTCGCAGCCATCTGATCGGGATTGTTGCCGATCGGCGCGCTCGCGCCTTCGAAATCGAGGCGCTCGCGGAACTGCGGCGTTTGCAGAACCTTGATGAGCGCGCCGTGCAGGCGGTTCACGAGTTCTGGCGGCGTTTTCGCCGGCGCCCAGACTGCATACATGATCGTCGCGTCGTATCCCTTGAGGCCGGGCGTCTCGGCGACTGTGGGCACCTCAGGCAACTGCTTCGCGCGGTCCTGCCCGGTCACGCCGAGCGCACGAAGGCGCCCGGCTTTGATATTGGGAAGCGACGGGGCGATGCTGCTGAAATACACCGGCACGTGACCCGCGAGCGCATCGATCAGGGCGGGGCCTCCGCCTTTGTACGGGATGTGCACGATGTCGATCTTCGCCATCATCTTCAGGAGCTCGCCGGCCAGGTGCGACATGCTGCCCTGGCCGAAAGACGCGTAGTTCACCTGGCCGGGTTGAGCTTTGGCAATTCCGATCAGGTCGCGAACGCTTTTCGCCGGGAATGATGGATGCACGACGATGACGAGCGGCACCCACGCAACTTGCGTGATCGGCGTGAAGTCGTTGATCGTGTCGTATGCGAGCTTCTTGTATACGGCGGGATTGGTGACGTGCGACGTAATGCTGTGGAACATGATGGTGTAGCCGTCGCCGGGTGCGCGTGCAACCGCTTCGGCACCGATGACGCCGTTCGAGCCCCCCCGATTGTCGACGATAACCTGCTGCCCGAGGGTGCGCCCGAGAGGATCCGCAAGCGCACGACCGAGTATGTCGTTGGTCCCACCCGGCGGCCACGGCACCACCATGCGTATCGGTTTCGAGGGATACGCCCCCGTCTGCGCCTGCGCGGCGCACGCG
>JBKJPI010000176.1:0-3859 GCA_046595235.1 Burkholderiales bacterium
GAAACCTACTTTCGGCCGGAACGGCAAGTTAGAACTCGAGGCTTCGGGCGGCCGGGCGCCTCGAGTGCCGAAAAACCAACGTCCGAAAGTGAAAATATACTTTCGGCCGGAACGGCGAGTTAGAACTTCAGGCTTGGGGCGGCCGAAAGTATATTTTCACTTTCGGACGTTGGTCTTTCGGCACTCGCGGCGCCCGGCCGCCCGAAGCCTCGAGTTCTAACATAACCGCCCGAAAGTAGGTTTCCACTTTCGGGCGTAAAAATTATGACAACAATCGCTCTCAACCTGAACGCAGTGAGGGCCCGCATCGACGCGGCCGCGCTACGGTCTGGCCGGTCAGCGTCGAGCATCACGCTGCTCGCAGTGAGCAAAAACGTTCCCGCATCATATATCGAAGACGCCGTGAGCGCCGGTCAGCGGGCGTTTGGCGAGAGCTACGCGCAGGAAGGCGTGAAAAAAATCACGGCGCTGGGCGATTCCGCGCTCGAGTGGCACTTCATCGGGCCGCTCCAGAGCAATAAGACGCGGACCGTAGCCGAGCATTATGGCTGGGTACATGCAATCGACCGAACCAAAATCGCTGAACGCCTGAACGCCGCGCGGCCAGCCGCGCTTCCGCCGCTGAATGTGTGCATCCAGGTCAACGTAAGTGGGGAGAACAGCAAAAGCGGCGTGGCACCGGGTGAGGAAAGGCGTATCGCTGAAGCTCTCGCAGAGCTTCCAAGGCTACGCCTGCGCGGTCTCATGACCATACCCGAGCCGACCTCTGACGAAAGCTTGCAACGGCAGCGTTACGCGCACCTTCGCGAGCTGAGCGAAGATCTCATCGCAGCCGGTTATTCACTCGACACGCTTTCGATGGGAATGTCGGACGACCTCGAATCTGCCGTTGCGGAGGGGGCAACGATCGTTCGCGTCGGCACGGCGATCTTCGGCGCGCGTGAGACACTATGAGTCGTGGGAGCCTGTAACAGACTTTCGAGGAGCGGGGTTGATCGTTACTTTTATCGGAGGCGGAAACATGGCGGGCGCGCTGATCGCCGGCCTTACCCGTAAAGGCTGGGCTGCAAGTGCGATTCATGTTGTAGAAATCGACGCCGCTGCCCGGCACCGACTCGCGAGCGACCTCAAGGTGCACGTTCACGACGACTTGCAGGCAGGCGTCGCGCCGGCAGACTGCGTGGTGCTCGCGGTCAAGCCGCAGCAGCTTCAGCAGGTCGCGCGAAACCTCGGCGCACGCGTCCGCGACAAGCTCGTGATCACGATCGCCGCGGGAATCCGGCATGCCGATCTCACGCGATGGCTCGGGGGCCATACTCGAGTCGTCCGCGCGATGCCGAACACCCCGGCGCTCGCGCTCGCCGGCATCACCGGCTTGTACGCACCCGCGGGCACATCTCAGGCCGATCGAGAAAGCGCGGCACGTATCCTCGGCGCGGCCGGAACGACGTTATGGTTCGACCGCGAGGAGCAACTGGACGCAGTGACGGCGGTTTCAGGCAGCGGACCGGCTTACGTCCTGTATTTCATCGAAGCCCTGGAGGAAGCCGCGGCGGGTCTGGGTTTCGAAAGTGAAGCTGCGCGAACACTCGCGCTGGAAACCTTCGCAGGGACGGTGAAGCTCGCTTCAGAAAGCCGGGAAAGCCCGGCCGTGCTTCGAGCGCGCGTCACTTCGAAAGGCGGTACCACCGAGCGCGCGCTTGCCGAGCTCGACAGAAGCGGTGTAAGGGCGGCAATTGTGCGTGCTGTTGCAGCCGCAGAGGCGCGTTCCCGGGAGCTGGGCGATGCGTTTGCACGTGACGAACCGAGGTCGGACTGATGGTTGCCGATGCACTGATTTTTCTCATCCAGACTGTCGCGTGGCTTTTCACGCTCGCGCTCCTGCTGCGATTCCTGCTGCAGTGGGCCCGCGCCGCGCCGCGTAATCCGATCTCGGAATTCGTAAACGCGCTCACGGATTTCGCTGTGAGGCCGCTTCGCCGCGTCATCCCGGGGTTATGGGGGCTCGACCTCGCGACGCTCCTCCTTGCCTGGCTCGTTCAGTTCATCGAGCTCATCCTCGTTTTGCAGCTTGCCGGAGGCGATCTTGGCATGTCATCCGGGCCCCAGATTGCGGCCCTTGCAGGGCTCGCCGCAGTGCGACTCCTGCGGCTCATGCTCTATATCATCATCGGCGTCCTGATCGTTCAGGCGGTATTGTCGTGGGTGAACCCGTACAGCCCGATCGCGCTGGTGCTTAACGCGATCACCCGGCCGCTTCTGCGGCCTTTCCAGCGCAGGATTCCTCCGGTCGCGAACGTCGACCTGTCGCCCCTTTTCGTGATCGTGATCTGCCAGCTTTTGCTGATCGTGCTCTCGCACGCGGGATAAGGCGCGTCAGTCGCTTTCGTCGGCGCGGCGCGCCGCTGCCGGCGCCGAGTCGGTGCTGAGCGGGCGCAGGTAAAGATTCAGCGCGCGCAGGATCAAGGCAAGGCCGATCCATCCGGCGAGAAACAGAACTGGTATGGCAACAACCAGCGGCCAAACGATTCCTATGGCCGTGAGTGCCAGCAACACCGCGCCGACCGCGGCCATCATCGCAGCTTCGGTTCTCCCCAGCACCCGGCGATTGGTTATCGCAGCGCCGACCGTATGGCCGAGGCGCAACGCGCCCGCAGCAACGCGCGCCCCGGTGCCCGTCCGCCGGCGACGCTTGCGTTTGCGGGGTCCGGTCAGCCGCACACGGCTTCGCATGTCCAGCACGATCTCCGTCGCGTGCGCAAGGTCGGCCTGATACATCTCGGTCATCTCCTCGGCGATCCTGGTGTCCTCGATCGCAACGTCGAGCTCGTAGTTCCCGACCCAGCTCGAAAGGTTGAGGTTGGTCGAGCCCACCCGCGCCCATCGTCCGTCCGCCACGGCGGTCTTCGCATGCAGCATCGGGCCGTTCCACTCGAAGACGCGGATACCGGCTTCGAGCAGCGAACGGTAACCCGCGCGCGACATGCGCGACACCCAGGGCACATCGCTCGCTCCGGGTACGAGAAGCCTTACGTCGACGCCGTCGAGTGCCGCGGCGCGCAGTGCCTGCACATAAGGTGCGACCCCGACGAAGTAGGCATCGGCGATCCATAACGTGCGTGTTGCCATGGCCGCAATCAACTGATCCAGCCGATACATGCCCGCAGTGCTTGGTACTGTGCCGAGAACGCGCAGCGATACATCCCCCGCCGTCGGCATGTCGATGACGGGCGTGCGAACGTGAGCGTCCAGCGGGCTGCCGACGGCCGCCCATGCCTGGGCGAACGCGTCTTCGAAGTCCGCGACAGCGGGGCCACGCACCTCAACGCCGGTATCGCGCCAGGGCTCGATGCCTCTGGCGGGGTCGCCCAGCCACTTTCGGTTGACGCATAAGCCACTCGCAAAACCGACCGCGCCATCGACCGCGATCAGTTTGCGGTGGTCGCGGCCGAGCCAGCCGAAAGGGCTGTCGAGACGCGGCCGGTTGAAGCATCGCACTTCTCCGCCCGCGTCGATGAGCGGTCGCCACAGGTGCGAGCCGGCCAGGCCGAACGAGCCGAACCAGTCGTAAAGCGCCAGCACCCGCACCCCGGCACGCGCACGCTCGGCGAGCGCCGATACGAACTCGCGCCCCACTTCGTCGTCGGCCACCATGTAGTGCTCGAACAAGATCGTGCGGCGCGCGCTGCCGATCGCATCGAGCCACGCCGGAAAGTTTTCCCCCGCATCTTTCAGCACACGTACGCTGTTGCCGCCGACGAGCGGCGCGCCCGCTGCGCGTGAGAATGCCTGCTCTGCAAGAATGCGAAGCGGCGTCGTCACGGCGTGACGGCGTCCTTGGGTGTGAGGCGCGTTCACA
>JBKJPI010000463.1:0-8419 GCA_046595235.1 Burkholderiales bacterium
CGTCATGGCGAAGGAAGCGTCGGGCTGGCGCATTCAGGAGGAGCGCGTGACCGCCGAATCCCCTGAGTACAGGGACAAACAGTGACCGTGGATGCATTCAGCAGCCGGCACTGCCACGCACTCCGCAAGCCTTTTGGGCGGCCATCGCGATGATGCAGCCGCTGCGGGCCGTTGCCCGCGAACCCCTCGACCCCTCCGGGGCGCCGGCGGCCGCTGACGTCGCGGCGCGCACGCCGATCGCCGAGCGGATTCTTGGGTTCCAGGCGACGGTGCTCTCGCACGAGACCTTCGCCGAGGCCGCTGCGGCGTTCGCCAGCGAGGTTGCGACCGGGCTCGGCTTCGACCGTGCAGCACTGGGCTTCTGCGAGCGCGGCCATGCACGCGTCGTTGCAACTTCGCACACGGCAGACTTCGAGGCGAAAACGGCGCTGTTCACCGCTTTTTCCGCCGCGATGGACGAGGCGCTCGATCAGAACAGCACGGTGACTTCACCGGAGCGCGCCGGCAGCCGGCCGCTCATTACGCTTGCGCATGCGCGCCTTGCACAGCGTTACGGCGGCGTCGCGTTTACGGTTCCGCTGGTGAGCCGCGGACGCACTTTCGGCGCACTCACCCTCGTGCGAGAAACGACAGTATTGCCGACCGATGATGAGGTCGCGCTGTGCGAGCACCTCGCCTGCATCGTGTGCCCGATCCTCCAGCTCAAACATGATACGGAACGTGCGTGGCACGCGCGGCTGAAGGAAAGCATCGGCCGGTTGTGGCGGCGGCTTGCAGAACCCGGAAACGCGCGGATCAAAATGGGTGCCGCAGCAGCGGCGGCGCTGATCGCGGTACTGCTGCTCGTACCTGTGCAATACCGCATCGGTGCACAGGCGCGCGTCGAGGGCGCGGTGCAGCGCGCTCTTGTTGCCCCCGCGGACGGATTCCTGCGCAAGGTTCACGCGAGGCCCGGCGATTCGGTAAAGGCTGAGCAGGTGCTGGCAGAGCTCGCAGAAGAGGACATGCGCCTCGAGCATCGCAAGTGGCAGAGCGAGCTCACGCAGCATGAAAATGCGGCCTCGGCGGCGCTCGCGCGCACCGATCGCGCCCAGTATGTGATCAACCAGTCCAAGGCCGACGAAGCGCGTGCCCAGCTCGATCTCGTCGAGCGGCAACTTTCCCGCGCGCGTGTGGTGGCCCCCTTCGACGGCGTGGTCATCAAAGGCGATCTCACACAGTCGCTCGGTGCGCCGGTTCGCCGCGGTGACATATTGCTGACCATCGCGCCCAGCGACCGCTTCCGTCTCCTCATCGAAGTGGACGAGCGCGACATCGACGCGGTCGCTGTCGGGCGTAAAGGTACGGTCTCTCTCGGCGCTTTCACCGACCGTTCGCTTCCTTTTCGCGTCTCGCGGGTGACGCCGGTTTCGAGCAATCGCGACGCGCGCAACTTCTTCGAAGTCGAAGGCGAGCTCGAGGGCGCCCCGGTGACCTTGCGTCCCGGACTGCAGGGTGTCGCGAAAATCGAAGCAGGACAGCGTGCGCTGGGCTGGATCTGGACCCATCGGCTCTTCGACTGGCTCCGGCTGACGCTGTGGTCGTGGGGCATGTAGCTTCATGAACGAATCTCTTTTCAGCGAGCTCTGGTATCGCGTCGCCGACACGCGTCCGAAGCTGCGGCCGGAAGTCACGGTTCAGAGGCAGTTCGTTCGCGAAGAACGTTGGTACCTCCTGCTCAACGCCGCGAACAGCCGGCAGTTCCGCCTCAACCGCAGGGCCTACGATTTTCTCGGCCGCTGCGATGGCAGCAGCACGGTGCAGACCGTCTGGAACGCGCTTCTCGAGCAGCTTCGCGACGACGCGCCGACGCAGAGCGAAGTCATTGAAATGCTCGCCGAGCTCGAGCGCCAGGATCTTCTTGCGCACGACGGCCCCGTCGATGCGAGCACGCTCGTTCGCAGGAAAGAAGAACGCGCCCAGAAGAAAACGCAGCGCTTCGTAAATCCGCTGGCGCTTCGAGTGCCGCTCGGTGACCCGAGTGCCTTGTTGGCCAGATGTTCAGCCCTCCCGAAGCTCTTTTTCAACCGTGCGACGCTTTGGGTCTGGGTGGCGGCGATGCTGCTGGCGGTGCTGGTCGCAGTGCCGCAATGGCGGGTCCTGAGCGCGCATGCGGCTGAATACATGGGCACGCCGCGCTATCTTTTCTTGGCATGGCTCGTGTTCCCGTTTCTCAAAACGCTGCACGAGCTCGCGCACGCGCTCAGCGTTCGGCGCTGGGACGGTGAAGTGCATGAGGTGGGCTTCACGCTTTTCGTGCTGGTGCCCGCGCCATATGTCGATGCTTCCGCGGCGAGCGCTTTCACCCGCAGATACCAGCGATTCGTCGTGGGCGCGGCCGGCATCATGGCCGAGCTCGCCGTCGGTGCGCTCGCACTCCTGATATGGATCAATGCCGAGCCGGGCTTCGTTCGCGATCTTGCGTTCGTGACACTTTTCATCGCGACCGTCTCGACCGTGATGTTCAACGGTAACCCGCTGTTGCGCTTTGACGCCTATTACATCCTGTGCGACGCGCTGGACCTTCCGAACCTCGGCACGCGCAGTAAAGCGTGGTGGCGAAGCGTCATGGTCCGCGCGCTTGGCGGCAAAGCGTCCGCCGGCGGCCTCCTTGCGTCCGGCGGCGAGGGCAAGTGGTTGTTTCTCTACGCGCCGCTTTCACTGGCCGCGCAAATTACGGTTTCGGTCGTGCTTATTCTGTGGCTGGGCGGAAGCTCGACGGTGCTTGCGGTTCTTGCGGCCCTCGTCCTCGGTTTCCTCCTGGTGATCAAGCCCGTGGTGTCGACCGCACGCGCTGTCTGGACAAGCGCGGTGCCGGAGGGCGGACGTCTGCGCGCAGCGGGCGCAGCGGCTATCGCCGCCGTTGTGGCGACGCTGGCCGTATGTGCTGTGCCGCTGCCTTTCCACACGATTGCGAGTGGTGTCGTCTGGCCTCCCGACCAGGCGCGCGTGCGTCCGGGTACCGACGGCTTCATCGCCGAATATCATGCGCGTGACGGCGACTGGGTGGTGCCGGGTCAGGTCCTTCTCGTGCTCGACGACCCCGCCTTGCATGCAGAGCACGGGCGGATCGCGAACCGCCTGGAGCAGCTGCACGCGAGCCGTTACAGCGCATTCGCCCCGGGGCCCGCCGACGCGCGTCAGGCCGAAGAAGAGATCATTCGTGCCGAAGCCGAGTTAAGGCGCATCGATCAGCGTATCGCGAGTCTTGTCGTGCGCGCGCAGGCCGAAGGCGCACTCGCGATGCCCTATCAACGCGATCTGGCCGGCACTTTCGTGCGCCAGGGCGGGACACTCGCGTACGTCCTCGAGCGCACTGAGGTCGGCATTCGCGCGGCAATCCCGGAATTCGATGCAGCGCTGGTTCGCGAAAGCACACGCGCGGTAGAAGTACGATTTGCAGGCGGTCATGCGCTCGCAGCGCAGTTCGTCCGTGAAGTGCCCGCGGCGACGCTCGATCTGCCGAGCCCGGCGCTCGGCGATCGCGGGGGCGGACCGCACGCGACGGATCCGGCGGACAAAGAGGGCCTCCGCGCACGCCATCCAGTCGTGCTCGTCGATCTCAAAGTGCCCGCACAGCCGCTGCAGCGCTTAGGCGGCACCGCGTGGGTTCGCTTCGACCACGGCGCGCAGCCCCTCGCGCAGCGTTGGTATCGCCAGGTGCGCCAGGTTTTTCTGCAGCACCTCAACCCGTCCGGCTGATGCGATGAAAATCCGGAACCTTCCCGTACCCGGGCTCGTCCTCGGTGTTTATCCCGAGCGTCGCGTGCCGGTGGAACGCGCGGCGCCGCAGCGCTCGGGGCGTACCCC
This sequence comes from Burkholderiales bacterium, assembly GCA_046595235.1. Classification (GTDB taxonomy): domain Bacteria; phylum Pseudomonadota; class Gammaproteobacteria; order Burkholderiales; family SG8-41; genus JAQGMV01. The sequence goes on from JBKJPI010000463.1 coordinate 3,850, forward strand.
GCTGGGATTGATCAGGCGGGGCGGCCCGCGGCGTCATGACGCATTCCTCCAACGGGTAAAGACGCTCGACGGAAAAGCAACGGGCGTTGACCCCGAACCGATCGAGGCTGTCCTGCGGCGGCTGCGCGCAGGCATGGCCCGGGACGGGCTCACCGACCCCCTCATTGCCGAAGCGTTCGTGATCGTGAAGCGCGCGTGCGTGGAAAAGCTCGGGCTCGAGCTTTTCGAAACCCAGATACTCGCCGCGCGAATCATGCTCGACCAGTGCCTTGCCGAGATGGCGACGGGCGAAGGCAAAACGGTTGCCGCAGCCGTGTGCGCAGCAACAGCCGCGCTCGCGGGCATTCCGGTGCACGTCGTCACGGCCAACGACTACCTCGTGGCCCGCGACACCGAATTCCTGCGGCCGCTTTACAGCGCGCTCGGGCTCAGCGTGACATGCGTCACACAAACGCTCGGACGCGAGGCTCGATACGCCGCATACGCGTGCGACGTGGTGTATTGCACAGCGAGTGAGCTCGTCTTCGACTACCTTCGCGATGGGCTCGTGCGAGAGCGCAGCGCGACAGACCTGCAGCGGCGCGTTGCGGCACTCGGCGCAGAAGGTGCGCGCACTCGCGAAACGCTGCTGCGAGGACTTTGTATGGCGATTGTGGACGAGGCCGACAGTGTCCTCATTGATGACGCCAGGATGCCGTTAATACTGTCTGAACGCCGCTCGAATGAAGGCGAGCGCGAGTATCTCCGGGAGGCGCTCACGCTCGCTGCGCAACTCGCGCAGACCGGGCATTTCGTGTTGCATCGGCAGGGGATGTACGCGGCGCTGACCGCGGCGGGCCGGGAAGTCGTCGAGCGCTGCTCGACGAATGCGCCGTGGCGCAACCGGATCTACCGTGAGGAAACGCTGTGCACGGCCCTTGCGGCGCTGTATCTGTATGAGCGAGATCGCCACTATGTGGTTCGAGAAGGCAAGGTGAACATCATCGACCAATCGACGGGCCGGATTGCAGCGGGCCGCGTATGGTCGCGCGGCCTGCATCTCCTCATCGAGCTCAAGGAGCAGTGCGAGCCGAGCGGGGATACCGCCGCCGTCGCCCAGATCACCTATCAACGCTTCTTCCAGCGTTATCTCGCGCTGTCGGGCATGAGCGGCACGCTGACCGAAGCGCGCGCGGAGCTCGCGGCCGTCTACGGGCTGCCGGTGGTGAGCGTTCCGCTTGCAAGTCCCGACCGACGCACGGTGCGTCCGACACGGCTGTATGCAAGCCGCAAGGCGCAATGGGAGGCTGTGGTCGCGCAAGCGATCGAAGTGAGCCGCGGCGGGCGCCCGGTTCTCATCGGCACCGATTCGGTCGCCGAATCCGAAGAGATTTCCCGCAGGCTGAGCGATGCCGGCGTCGAACACGCCGTGCTCAACGCGCGCCAGGATCAGGACGAAGCGCGCATCGTGGCCGAAGCGGGTTCTACCGGTCGCATCACCGTCTCGACGAACATCGCGGGCCGCGGCACCGACATCGCGCTGACGCCCGAAGTTGCCGCTCTCGGCGGGCTTCACGTCATCAGCTGCCAGCACAACGCGATGCGCCGCGTCGATCGCCAGTTGCTCGGTCGCTGTGCGCGGCGTGGCGACCCGGGAAGCGCGCAAACACTGCTCGCGCTGGAGCAGCCGCTGATCGCAGCGTTCACGCCGCGCTGGCTGAAAGCTGCGCTCGGCGACGGCGCTCTCGAGCGCCCGCGCTGGCTGGTTAGCGCCCTCGTCAGGCTTCCTCAGCGCATCGCAGAACGCAGGCAACGCGGCGAGCGGCGGCAGCTCCTCGAGCGCGACCGGAGGACCGCGCGCGGCCTGTCGTTCGGCAGAAGCGAATGAGAAACCTCCCTCACCCTAACCCTCTCCCGAAGGGAGAGGGAATGGTCACCCTTCTCCCTGCGGGAAGGGTTGGGGATGAGGCAAGCACGTAACGTATCGAATATGGACACCGAGGTTTGATATGAAAAAGTCAGTCGTGTGCGTGTTTTTATCCGCCTTCGCTGCAGGCGCGGGCACCGCAGCAGCGCAGGCGCCGCTGCGCTGCGTGATCGAGCCCGACCGGGCGGCTGACGTCGGCAGCGCCGTGATCGGCGTGGTCGACACCGTTTACGTCGAGCGCGGCGACTTCGTGCAGAAGGGACAGCTCCTCGCGCAGCTTCGCGCAAGTGTCGAGCGCGCTTCGGTCGGCGCCGCGAGCGTTCGCGCGCAAGCCGATGCCGACATCCAGGCAGCGGGTGCCAACTATGAATTCCAGCGTCAGAAGCTCGCCCGCACCGAAGAGCTCATGCAGAAGAAATTCGTTTCCGCCCAGGCACTCGATCAGGTTCGCGCCGAGACGAGCATCGCCGAGCAGAAACTCGCGCAGGCACGCGAGCAGAAGCGCGTTGCACGCGAAGAGCTCGAGTTCGCCCACGCCCAGCTCGGAATGCGTCAGATCCGTGCACCTTTCGCAGGAATAATCGCCGATCGCTACGTCAACGCCGGCGAGCGTGTCGAAGTAAAGCCGATGTTTCGCATTGCCAAGACCGACCCGCTCCGCGTCGAAATCATCGTGCCGGCCGCATCGTACGGTCTGGTGCGAACAGGCGTTTTCGCGCAGATCATGCCCGAGCTTCCGAATTCCCCGCGCGTCGATGCAAAGGTGGTTCTGGTCGACAAAATGATCGATGCTGCAAGCAACACCTTCCGAGTTCGCGCCGAGCTGCCGAACGCAAAAGGTGCGATCCCTTCGGGCTTGCGCTGCAAAGCCGAGATCGCGGGTGTGACAGGTACTACGCCTGCTGCGGCACCCGCCGCGTCCGCGCCGGCCACCCCAAAACCGCTCGCCGCGGCCCGCATGGACCTCCAGTTGTCCTCGCTTAAAGGCCGCTAGCCAAGGCGCTCATGCTTCCCGGCGCGAACGCTCTGATAAAGCTTCTCGGCCTTGCCGATTCCGGTGTGAAGCCGGGGCCGCCGTTTCGCCTGCGCATGCAGGTGGAAGAAATCGAGCCGAGGATTCTGCATTCGGCCGATCCGATCACGGGTATTGCGCTGATGGCGCAGACAAGCCCCGTCGAGATCCGCCTCATCGAGACGTCGTCGACGCTCGGCGCAGAATCGACCTCCGAGCAGCAGATTCGCAGCCGCGAGCTGGTGATCGTCGACACGGCTGCGCAGGACTATCAGGCGCTCGTCGATGACATCGTCGCGCAGTCGGACAGCACGCGTACGTTCGAGATCGTACTCCTTGACAAAGGCAGCGACGGTATTTCGCAGATAACCGAAGCACTCTCTGCGCGCAGCGACATCGCTGCGGTCCATGTGATTTCGCACGGCAGCGCCGGCACGATCCATCTGGGTGCGAGCGCGCTAACCCTCGAAACCCTGGGAGCGAGAGCGCTCGAGATTGGCGGCTGGGCGCGCGCGTTCGCCGCAGAAGGCGACTTTCTGATTTACGGATGCGACGTCGCGGCGACGGCCGGCGGGCGCCTGCTCGTCGCCGGCCTCGCAAATCTCACGGGCGCCGACGTCGCCGCATCCGACGACACTACCGGCAACGTCATGCGCGCGGGCGATTGGGAGCTCGAATATCGCATTGGAACACTCGAGTCCGCGATTGCGGTGAGCGCAGCCGCACAGCAAAGCTGGCAGGGTGCGCTCACGACCGACGTGGTGCTGACGTCGTTCGAACCGACATTCGCGCAGCTCAGCGATACAGGTTACGAAGCGAACTCGGGGCAGTCGTTCGGACAGGGCTTCATCTATGACAGCCCGGGCGCGACCTACACCGTGGATAAAGTCGGGCTGGTCCTGCACCGCGACGCCACCGCAGCGGCTGGGCAGACGATCACCGTATCGATCCGCTCAGGTGCGTGGAATGGCACGCTGGTTTCGTCCGGCACGATCTCAAGCGACTCGCTGAGTACGTCCGAGGCGTGGGTCAACGTCAACCTCTCGAGTGCGGCGACCCTCGACGACAACGTGACGTACTTCGTCCGCATCGATTCCGACGGCACCGGCAAGGTATACATCGGCGTTCGCGATGATATCGATGCGTATTCGGGCGGGCAGTTGTATCCCGGCGCAGCCGGCAAAGACATGGCGTTTCGCATTATCGACACCGTGACCAACACCGCCGCCCCGGTGCTTAGCGGCGCCAATAATCTCACGACGCTCAACGAGGACCCAGCAACGAACACCGGCACGCTCGTGTCGAGTCTCATCGCCGGAAAAGTGACGGATGCCGACGCCTCACCCCTCGGCATCGCGGTGACCGCGGCGGACAACACCAACGGCGCCTGGGAATACACGACGAATGGTGGCACGAGCTGGGCGAGCATCGGCACGCCGTCGGCCACGGCAGCGCGGCTGCTGGCGGCGGATGCGAACACGTCCGTGCGCTTTGTGCCGAACGCGAACTGGAATGGCACCGTTACCAACGGCCTTAGATTTCGCGCGTGGGACCAAAGCAGCGGCACGGCAAGCGGGACGGCGGACACGTCCTCATTTACCTGGACGGTGCGCGACAATTTCGGTTCGGTGTCCTACGCCAATCAGGACGGC
>JBKJPI010000486.1:0-8352 GCA_046595235.1 Burkholderiales bacterium
CGCATCAGCAGCCAGTTCGCGGACTAGTCGCAGGCATGCCGCACTTCGCTTACAAGGCGCGCGATTCACGCGGCACATTGCTCGAGGGCGTGGTGGAAAGCACCGACTAGTCCGCGAACTGGCTGCTGATGCGCATTGCCTCGGCAATGGTCGTTCTGCCTTCAGCGGCCAGCGCGGCGGCGTGTGCGCTCATCGTGTTGCGCCCGATTTCGCGCGTTGCGACTTCGATGAACACGGCAGGATCCTGGCCGCTGACGGCTTCCACCGCGGCTCGGGTCATTTCAAGCATTTCATAAACGCCCGTACGACCGATATAGCCGGTGCCGTTGCAATGCGTGCAACCTTTGCCTTTGGAATAGCTGCCGGACTCCTTCGTGCCGAGCGCCTCGGCGAGCCACTGCCGCTCTCCAGGCAGCGCTTCATAAGGCGCAGCACAAGTCTCGCAGATGATCCGGACGAGCCGCTGCGCGAGAACGAGCTGGAGCGAGAATGCCACCATGTAGCGCGGGGCGCCCATGTCGAGCAATCGCACCGGCGTGGTTGCAGCATCGGTGGTATGGAGGGTGGAGAGCACCATGTGTCCAGTCATCGCCGCGCGTAATCCGGTCTCGACGGTTTCCTGGTCGCGCATCTCGCCGAGCAGGATGACGTCGGGGTCCTGGCGCAGTGCCGAGCGCAGGACACGGCCGAATGTGAGGTCGATCTTCTCGTGCACCTGAACCTGGTTCACGCCGGGCAGGCGATATTCAATCGGATCTTCGACCGTGATGATCTTGTGCTCGGGGGTGTTGAGTGCCGCGAGCGCCGCATACAGGGTCGTCGTCTTGCCGCTGCCGGTGGGCCCGGTGACGAGCACCATTCCACTCGGTCGCCGCAATACTGCACGAACGCGCTCCAGGATCGCCGGCGGCATGCCGAGCCTGTCGAGCGTGAGAAGCCCTCCGGACTGCCCCAGGAGGCGCATCACCACGGACTCGCCGAACTGTGTCGGCATCGTCGAGATGCGCACGTCGAGCATGCCGCCGCGAACCTTTACGTTGAACCGGCCGTCCTGCGGCAAGCGCTTTTCGGCAATGTCGAGCCCCGACATGAGCTTCAGTCGCAGCACCAGCGCCGAGGCGATCTTGGCGTCCGCCTGGGTCTGCGGATTGAGCACGCCGTCGATGCGAAAACGGATCGCAAGGCTCTTCTCCTGCGGCTCGATGTGGATGTCGGAAGCGCGCACCTGGGTGGCATCCTCGAACACCGACTGCAGGAGTTTCACCACCGGCGCTTCTTCGACCCCCGCCGACGCACTCAGCACGCCAAAATCTGCGGTGCTGTCGCCCAGCGCAGCTCCGAGCTCGCGCGCGAAACCTGTGATCTCACCGGTGCGTCGATAAACGCGGTCGATCGTCGCGAGCAACTGAGTCTCGGTCACCACGGCGATCTGCACCTCGCGCTGCAAGGCGCGTGCAAGCTCGTCGTATGCATTGAGGTCGGTGGGATCTGCCATTCCGACCCTGTAGGCTTTGCCGAGGTCTTCGAGCACGATCGCGCGGAAGCGTCGCGCCTGCGTCTCAGGAAGCTTCTGCACTACATCGCTCTTCACGTTGAAGTGCTTGAGATCGATGTAAGGAACGCCCAGCTGGTGTGCAAGCGCTGCGGCGATCTGGGCTTCGAGCACGAAGCCTTTGTCAACGAGGACGCGCCCCAGCCTTCGCACCCGCCCGAGCTGCCGCGGTGAATTCTTCTGTTCGGCGAGCGCGATCTCGAGGTTTTCGGCGGTGAGCAACTTCTGCTGCACCAGGATGTCACCGAGTCTCGACCGTTCTGTTCTGGCCATAATTTCTTGTGGAAAGGCCTCTCGCGTCCAGGGCACGACACGTTGCCAGGCGTTGCGGTCGCACGGTAGCCTCTTTTACACAACGTGACAAGCGAACGACGACCCCGCACATGCTTCAGATCGTGCTCTATGAACCCGAGATTCCGGCCAACACCGGCAACGTCGTACGCCTTGCCGCAAACGCCGGCGCGCGCTTACATCTGGTTCGACCGCTCGGCTTCACGCTCAACGACAAGCAACTCGTGCGTGCAGGTCTCGATTACTCCGACTTCACGTCGGTGATCGTTCACGATGACTGGCGTGCCTGCCGGCAGCACCTCGAGGCCGTGCGTATGTTCGCAGTGACCACGAAAGGCAGCACGCGCTACGACGCGCCCGATTACACGGCTGACGACGTATTCGTCTTCGGACCGGAAACGCGCGGTCTTCCTTCCGCGGTGCTCGAAGAGTTCAAACCTGCGCAGCGCATTCGGCTTCCGATGCAACCGGGAAACCGCAGCCTCAATCTCTCGAACACGGTTGCGATCGTACTTTATGAAGCCTGGCGCCAGCTGGACTTCAGCAAATCCTGAAGTTGTTCGCGGCTGCGGCGGCAGAGCCGACCCGTCGCTCCTCCTGGTGCCGCACCCATGTCCGTCGAGCACGAAACCCGGTTCGCGGCGGCAGGTCAACACACGACCAACCGCACACGAACCGCGTGCTCGCCGGACTGCGGCTCAAGTCGGCGCGCCGGCTCGGCTCTGCCGCCGCGGGCGTTCACAAGCGTTAGACGACACCGAGGCTCAGCTCAAACGCGGGGTGGAGGTGATTCGGCGGGCCGATTTGTGCCGCAGTCATTGGAGCGGGCGCTTCGTGTGCGGGCTGTCGTGTGTTGACTGCCCGCCGCGAAGCGGGTTTCCCGCTTCAATGACACGCCTTGCGGCGCTATGAGGCTCGACGGATCACCTCCACCGCGCCGAATTGGCACATACAACCATTGCAACATCACACCTAGCTTCGCCTCTGTTCGCAGCACACGCCCGCGCGCAGCAGCGTGAGGCAAAGCCGAATTTAGTGTTCCGCTCTAGGCTCCCGCTGCAAAAGCGCGTCCGCGGCCGCGCGCGCCTGAGTGTGATCGGCGAGCACGCGGCAGACCGCGCGCGTAACCGGCATTTCGACGCCGAGCGAATCTGCCATGCGATGAAGCTCGCGCGCCGTGGCGACGCCTTCCGCGACGTGGCCGAGTGCGGCAAGGATTGCCTCGAGCGGCTCGCCGCGTGCGAGCTGAAGCCCGACCCGTCGATTGCGCGAAAGATCTCCGGTGCATGTGAGGATGAGATCGCCTGCGCCCGCAAGACCCATGAACGTCTCCGCGCGCCCGCCAAGCGCAACACCGAGCCGGGTGATCTCGGCGAGGCCGCGCGTGATGAGCGCGGCGCGCGCGTTATACCCGTAATCGAGGCCGTCACAGATACCTGCTGCGATCGCCATCACGTTCTTAACCGCGCCCGCGACTTCGACGCCCACAAGATCGTCGCTCGAATAGACTCGGAACGCCGGCCCGTGAAGCGCACGCGCGATATCGCGAGCAAATTCCGGCCGGCTCGACGCGAGCGTGACCGCCGCGGGCAGGCCGCGCGCGACTTCTTCGGCGAAGCTCGGTCCTGAGAGAACGCCGGAATCGCCGCTGCTTCCCATCTCTTCCAGGAAGACCTGGTGCGGCAACAAAGCGCGTCCGGGCTCGAAACCTTTGCACAGCCACACCGATGGTGCAGCCGCACGCTCAGCCTTCAGTCGACGCAGCGTTTCACGCAGGCCCGCCGTCGTGACAGCAAGGAGCACGAGATCGGCGCTCGCGGTTGCAGCGCCCAGGTCATCGGTGATGGCAAGCGCGTCGGGGAACGTGAAACCAGGCAGGTATTTGGTATTCGCACGGTCGCTTTGCATTGCAGCGCATTGCGCGCCGTTCCTCGCCCAGAGCGTGACCGCATGCTGATGCGCGAGGCGGATCGCGATGGATGTACCCCACGCGCCCGCGCCGACGACCGCGACTTTCATCGCGGCGTCCGAACCACCCTCAGGCGCCCCACACCTGCTGGGCGCGTACGTAGCCCGTCCCACCGTCCCGATGCCGTACCTGTACCCAGCTGCCGCTGACGGAGACGAGATCGAGGAGCACGTTCTGCTGCGCCTGGAACGCCAGGGGTGCGCCGTCTTCCGGCTTGCTGCGAACGTCCGCGAGAAGAACCTTGACGATCACAGTGCGCTTGTCAGTGAGCTGCTTCGCTTCGATCCAGGCGAAGGCGCCCGACACGTCGCGCACCTTGACCCAGCTTTCGACCGCCAACACCACTTCGACCGGATAGCCCTTGCTCACCACGAAGAGCTTGCTCGACCGTGCCGTCGGACCATCGTAGAGAATCGCAGGCTCGGAGACTGCCTTGAAATCGAGCCCGAGCGCCGCTGTTGCCATCACGGTCAACGCAAAGCCTGCAAGAGCAGTCAATGGCAAGCGCATGATCAGTGCGCCGTAACCGCCGGGGCGCCGGCTGCTGCCTCAGTTTCCTGCATCTGCTGGAGGCGCTGCTGGTAGATGAGCTCGAAGTTCATGTGCTGAAGCGTCACCGGTGGGAACCCGGCTTTCTGCACCAGCGCTGCAACAGCTTCCCTTGCGTACGGAAGCAGCGTGTTGGGGCAGATCGTGCCGAGTACGGCTTCGAGATCAGTCTGCGGAACGTTACGAATCTGGAAAATCCCGGCCTGCGCCGCTTCGACAAGGAATACTGTTTTGTCCTGGATTTTGGCGGTTACCGTGACCGTGAGCACGACTTCGAACATCCCTTCCTGGCCGAGCGCTGCGGCCTGGTTGTGAATATTCACTTCCACCTGCGGCGCTTCCTGCTCGAAAAAAATCTGCGGCGCGTTTGGCAGCTCGAGCGAAAGATCTTTCAGGTATACCTTCTCGATACCGAACATCGGTTGCTGATCGTTCGGCGGCGCTGACGCTTGTTCGTTCATGTCTGATTTCCGGTGGAGGCGCCACCCGTGGTCTGAAGCAGGGGGTCGAGCTTGCCCGCACGATCGAGCGCAGCAAGTTCATCGTATCCGCCCACGTGGGTGTCGCCGATATAAATTTGGGGAACGGTGCGTCTGCCGGTTTTTTCCATCATCTCGGCGCGGCGGACCGGCTCGAGATCGATTCGAACCTTTTCGACTTCCACACCTTTTGCGCGCAGAAGGCGTTCGGCCATCTGACAGTACGGACACACTGCTGTCGTATACATCAGCGCTTTCACGATTTCTCCAGAGGCATATTCGCCTGCTGCCACGCGGCGAGGCCGCCACTCAGGGAAACAACTTCGGCAAACCCCAGCTTACGCAGGCGGTTGGCGACACTGAGCGAGCGATTTCCGCGTCCGCAGCTCACGATGATCGGCTTCGCCTTGATTTTTTCGAGTTCTTTCATCCTCGAATCGAGCTCACCTTCGGGCACGTGGCGCGCATTGTTGATGTGACCGGTCTTGTATTCGGCAACGTCGCGTACATCCAGTACAACAGCGTCTCGCCGGTTGATGAGCTGCACGGCTTCCAGCGCGCCGACCTCGTGTCCCGGGCGCATGAGTCGCCCCACCAGGGGCCAGATCAGCATTCCCCCGCTCACGAGTACGGAGCCGAGGAGCACCATGTTCATCGGGCTTTTCTGCAGGAAGGCGAAGAATTGTTCCATTGAGAGGGCTTGAGGTTTGCAGCCCGGATGCAGCCACACGTGGGGGGCGCGCGGCTTCGAGCGGTCGCTATTCTAGCAGAGGCACCTCAAGTAACGATGGGCTGCGATGGGAATGCATTAGAATCCGCCAACCCTTAAGAACTGCTGCAAATTTCAGACTTATCATGGGCATAACTCCGGTTCTCCTGATCATCCTCGATGGCTTCGGCCACCGCGAAGAGTGCGAGGACAACGCTATCTGCCAGGCTCGTAAACCGAACTGGAATTTTCTGTGGCGAACGCACCCCCACACGACGATCGATGCATCGGAAAAGTGGGTGGGGCTGCCGCGAAACCAGATGGGCAACTCGGAAGTCGGCCACATGAACATTGGCGCCGGCCGCGTCGTCTATCAGGATTATACGAAGATCGAGAACGCGATCGAAACGGGTGAGTTCGCAGCTAACCCCGTGCTTTCGAAAGCCGTGGATATCGGGAAGCGCGGCGCGTTGCATGTGCTGGGGCTCGTCTCGCCCGGCGGCGTCCACAGTCATGAATCGCAGGTCCACGCCCTCGTCAGAATGGCCGCGAAAGCCGGCGTCACCAACCTGTACGTCCATGCCTTTCTCGATGGCCGTGACACCCCGCCGCGAAGTGCGGAGCCTTCCCTCGCCGCCCTGGACGCACTTTATCGCGAGCTCGGTATCGGCCGGACCGCGTCGATCTGCGGACGCTATTTCGCAATGGATCGCGACAAGCGCTGGGACCGCGTAAGCCAGGCTTACGGCGTCATTACTGCCGGTGCCGCCGAGTTCAGCGCATCGAGCGCGCTCGAAGGCTTGCAGGCGGCCTACGCGCGTGGTGAGTCTGACGAGTTCGTCAAAGCGACTTCGATCGCCGCACCCGGTGCCTTGCCGGTTCGCATGAACGAGGGCGACGCCGTCGTCTCCATGAACTTCCGCGCGGATCGTGCGCGCCAGCTCACCGCAGCGCTTACGAATCCGAATTTCGAAGGCTTCGAGCGGCCTTACCAGCCGAAACCGGGCTACTACTGCACGCTGACCACCTACGGCGACGACTTCAGTCACCTGCCGGCAGCGTTCCCGCCGCAGTCGATCGCAAATGGTTTCGGTGAGTACATCGCCAACCAGGGATTGAAACAGCTGCGCATCGCGGAAACCGAAAAGTATGCGCACGTCACCTACTTCTTCAACGGCGGTGTCGAGACGGCGTATCCCGGTGAAGACCGCATCATGGTGCCCTCCCCCAACGTCGCGACTTACGATCTCAAACCGGAAATGAGTGCGCGAGAGCTGACCGACAAGCTTGTCGAGGCGATCGGGAGCCGGCGCTACGACGCAATCGTATGCAACTATGCAAACGGCGACATGGTCGGCCACACGGGCAACCTCGAGGCGGCGAAACAGGCGATCGAAGTGCTCGACGAGTGCGTCGGCCGCGCGGTGACGGCGATGAAAGAGATCGGCGGAGAAGTCCTCATCACATCCGATCACGGCAATGCGGAGATGATGTCGGATCCGCAGACTCACCAGGCGCACACCGCACACACGTTGAACGAGGTGCCGCTGCTTTACGTCGGGCGTAAAGCGAAAGCCGTCGATGACGGTGCACTCCAGGATGTCGCTCCCACGCTGCTCGCGATGATGGGGTTGGCGCAGCCGCCCGAGATGACCGGGCAGCCGCTGATACAGTTCTAGAGCCTGTTGATACTCCGTAAGGTTTTCCTTGCATGCTGGGTCGCGCTGGCGGCCGTCACCGAACCGCTTCACGCGGCGACCAATGCAGCGAAAGCTGCGGGCGCTCAGGAAGAGCTTCGCGAGCTGAAGTCACGAATCGACACGATTCAGAAACGTCTTGCCGATGCCGAGGAATCGAAAAGCGAAGCGGCGGATGCGCTTCGCGACTCCGAGCGTGCGATCTCGGACGCGAACCGCGCAGTCTCGGAGCTCGTCGACAAATCGCGCACTGCCAACACGCGTGTGACAGAGCTCAGGCGTGATATTTCACGCACCTCGAGCGAGCTGGAGCAACAACGGGCCGCGGCTGCGAAGCTCCTGTATCAGCATTACACGAACGGGCGTCCCGAAGCGCTCGCGATCCTTCTGAAAGGCGGCGATCCCAACGCCATCGCGCGCGAGCTTCACTACCTTACTTACATAGGACGTGCCCGTTCGGAGCTGATCTCAAAGCTACGTGTAAACCGGCTGCGGCTCGAACAGCTCGCGGAGGAAGCCGGCAGCCAGGCGAGCGAGATCGCCGCGCTCACGACCGAAAACACGCGCCAGCGCCGTAAGCTCGAGCAGGAAAAGCGGGCGCGCACCGACGTGCTCACGCGCATTTCGCGGGACATCGAAAGCCAGCGGCGCGAAATCGGAACGCTCAAACGCGACGAGGCACGCCTCGCCCGGCTCGTCGATCAGCTCGCAAAGATGATTGCGCGGACGCCGAAACCCTCGCGGGCGCCTGAGAAGCGCCCGGGGCCGGAGCCGAGGGCTTCGGTCGAGCCTCGCCTGCGGAACGATCGGGTTCCCGAACCCGGTCAACGGCACGCCGGCGTCTTCTCTCAGCTGCGTGGAAAGCTCGCGCTTCCGGTGCGCGGGGAACTTGCGAACCGGTTTGGCAGTCCACGGCAGGATGGCGGCGTCGTGTGGAAGGGTCTTTTCATCGCTGCACGCGGCGGCGAGGAGGTCCGGGCGATTGCTGCAGGACGCGTGGTCTTCGCCGACTGGTTACGGGGTTTCGGCAACCTTCTCATCATCGACCACGGCGACAGCTACATGAGCCTCTACGGCTATAACGAGACGCTGTACCGCCAGGTGGG
>JBKJPI010000164.1:0-3779 GCA_046595235.1 Burkholderiales bacterium
AACGCTTTCACGGCGGTAACCGGGGTTCGAATCCCCGTGGGGACGCCAAAACGAAAAAGCCGGTGAGAACCGGCTTTTTCATTTGCGGGGTGAAGCGCGCCGCGCCCCGGTAATCCCGCGTTACGCCGCCTGTGCCGCTTGTGGCTGCGCCGCGCGCTCGTCCGCGTTGATCTGCTGGATGAGCGCCTTCAAAACCATTTCGGCCTGATCGTTTTCGACCTGACACGTACCCGCGTTCTCGTGACCGCCGCCCCCATAGCGAAGCATCAGATCGCCGATGTTCGTCCGGGCGCTGCGGTTGATGATCGACTTACCCGTCGCAAAAACGGTGTTTTGCTGCTTGAGGCCCCAGATCGCATGAATTGAAATGTTCACTTCCGGGTGCAGCGCGTAAATCATGAAGCGGTTGCCGGCGTAAATAACTTCTTCCTGGCGCAGGTCGAGGACGATGAGATTGCCGTGCACTTTCGAGCAGCGCGCGAGCTGCGCCTGGAAGTTTTGCGCATGCTCGGCGTACATCCCCGCACGCTCGACGACGTCCGGCAGTTGCATGATCTGGTCGATGCCTATCGTTCGGCAATGGTCGATCAGGTCCATCATGAGCTGATAGTTGGAGATTCTGAAGTTTCTGAAGCGCCCAAGCCCTGTGCGCGAGTCCATCAGGTAGTTGAGAAGGACCCAGCCTTTGGGCCTGAGAACTTCTTCTTCGGTGAAGCGCGCTGCGTCGGCCTTGTCGACGGCCCACATCATCGAGTCCCACTGGATCGGGAAGGCCCTGCGGCCGCCGAAGTAATCGTAGACGACGCGCGCGGCGGACGGCGCCAGGGGGTCGATGATGTAATTCGAAATCCCGGTGGAAGTGCGCAGCGTCTCCGAGGAATGATGATCGAAGACGAGGTGCGCGCCGGCGACGAACGGAAGATTTGTGGTGATGTCTTTCGGCCCGATTTCGATCTTTCCGTCCTGCATGTCTTTCGGATGCACGAACTTGATCTCGTCGATCATGTTGAGGTGCTTCAGCAACACGGCGCAGACGAGGCCGTCGAAATCACTGCGTGTAACCAGGCGGAATTTGCTCACGGGACTCCCTGCGATATTTTGATTGCTAAACCGTCGTGCCACAGCGCAGCGCGACGGATTGGGCTTTCCTGGTCAGAATATCGGCAGATGGAGCGGGAACTTTATAGCCCCTCGCCCGGAAATGCGATTTGTTTCACGCGCTCGGCGCGCGCTGATAGGCCGTTTGGCTATCCTTCGGGCGTGACGTGCGCCGCATGAGCGAGGCGCGATCGAGAACGATCAGCTTGCGCTTCTGACGGCGCACCACACCCCGGGTGATCATGTCCTTGACGACGCGGCTCACCATTTCACGCGATGCGCCGACCATCGATGCTATTTGTTCGGAGCCGGCCTGAACGAGCCACTCACCGTTCATGTCGTGACCGGTATCGAGGAGGAGTCTCGCAACCCGCCCATAGACGTCTACGAGCGCCAGGTTCACGATCTTGCGCTGCGCATCTGCGAAGCGTGCTGTCACCGTGCGAAGGAGCGAAACCGCTGCACGGCAATCCGTTTCGAGCCAGTTGAACAAAACGTCGCGCGGAATATACAGAATCTCGCAGTCCTGCTGGGTGTACACGTCGGCGAAGCGTGGGCCGTCGTCGATGAGCCCCACTTCTCCGAAGAAATCGTTTGCGCCGAGCACCGCCAGGATTGCCTGGTGACCATCGCCATCGTCCACCAGGACCTTGACCTGCCCGGAAAGAATTACGTACAGGCCGTCTGCGATCTCCCCCGCACGCACGACGCAAGTCCGGGGGCGATAGCTGCGATGCTGCATGAGCGGCACCATGCCGGCGAGCTGGTCTTCGCTGGCGGTTGAAAAGAGCGGGACGTCCATTACAGTGCTCAAGCTACAGAAAGTTTGCCTCATGGGCTGTTTTCCTCCTCGTGGATGCGAATTTAGAGGCAATTGGACGTCAATCGTTGTGACAAACGTCCCATTAGTTTGTAAAAAGTTGTTACAGGAAAAGGAGTTACGTTTTGCGATAATCGATACAGACCAGCCTTTTGCGCTGTTTTGTCCGCTTATGCGTAATAACGTCCGCTTACGTCCAATCCTTCAACAGGAGCTCTTCCATGGCCCAGCCGCAGCAACCCAGGACCGAATACGTCGATCGCCCCGAGCTCGTAGAAACCTTCATCGACAACATCCGTCATGTGACCTTTGACGGGGCCACCGTGCGCGCGGAGCTCGGGGTGACGCGCTTCGAAGAAGCGAGCGGGGCCAACCCCGCTGCGGCGAAGCAATACACCGCTTGCCGCCTGGTGTTGCGGCCCGACGCAGCGGTCGATCTTTTCGTGCGGCTTCAGCGCCTGGTGGCACTTATGGAGCAGCGGGGGATGGTTAGACGCGAGCAGCCGAAGCAGGACAAGCCTGCCGATGCCCTTGAAAACCCGCTCGGCTCTGCGCCCAAGGCGCCGGAGCCGAAGCATTAGTCCTCGCGTCGCGCGCGGGAATAAAAAAAGCCGGGCGCCTGGCCCGGCTTTCGCCCCGCATTGCTTCGAGGTCTCAGCGGAACATGTAGAGGAGCGCCACGCCAAGCGTGTCGACTTCGAGGTCGGCATAGCGTTGCCATTCCACACGCGCCGCGAGGTTCGCCGTGAAATCGTACTGCGCGCCGACCCCGAAAGTGAAGTCTGTCCCCTTGTCGCTGGCTCTGAAGGTTGTACCGGTGACAGTGCCATCGATGTCCCAGCGCGCGACACCCGCTTTTCCATAAATGGAGAAGGACTGCCAGATCGGAATCATTCCTACGGCGAGCAGTTCAAAGGCTTTCGCATCGATCCGCACCGTCGTGCCGCCGATCCCCGCGCTGAACTTGCCCAGGTCCACATAGCCTGCTTCGAGCGCAATATTGGGGTGGAAACGATAGCCTGCGGACGCCTTCCACGTTCTGTCTTTTTCGTCACACGAGGTGACCCCGAGCGAGCGCACATCCGAACAGAAGTCCTTCGCTTCGGAGCCGCCGATGCCGGCGCCGACGTAGAACCCGAGATTCTGCGATGACCGCATCCAGCCCTGCGCCTGTGCGCTGCCGGCGAACGCTGAGAGTACGAGTGCGGCCCCGCACACGATTTTGCTGACGTCCATTACCCCTCCCCTCGAATGTGAATGCTTGTGAAGTTTGCGCTCGAGTAGCGTTGAACGTCCAGAGATGCGGTCGATAGGCGCACGTGATCGTTGCGGATACGCAACACTACTGAACCCCTTGCTACACGTTCGCCGCGTACTTTCAAGTCATAACAAGGTTCAGTCATCGCCCGCGTGGAGCATGTCCAACAGCGCCTGATTCGCCTGCTTCATCGTATCGAGCGACTCCAGCAGCTTCTGCTGCTGATCCTCGGAGAGCGCGGGCGACAGCACGATGAAGGCGCCGAGCACCGCGAGGTTGCTCTGGAGTACGAGCCCCACGACTGACTTCAATTTATCGTTCATCGTCTTCCTGCGAACGGAATGTGCATCGGTTGGAAACGGGTGCTCAGCCAATTCTGTCTCCGGCTGCAGTGCCCACGCAAGCCCCGAGCGTTTACAAGTTCTTACATTTTTTCACTGCACCCGGAGGCCTTCGCTTTGTCACAATCTCACAACGGTAAACAAACGACGAGGAGCGCGCATGAAACGCCTGATCGTAGCCGCAGTCGCGATCATCGGAATATCCGGGTGCATCGCAGTGCCGGTGCCTTACGCGAGTGAGGCCTATTACCACCCGGGGCCC
>JBKJPI010000217.1:0-2608 GCA_046595235.1 Burkholderiales bacterium
ACCACATGTGATTGCCGGGGAAATACTCGAACCAGTGACTCATCTTCATTCTCTGTAAATGCTCTTTTACCCGTGTGAGGCGCCGCGGTAGGCCCGGTTGCGTGCAACGCCCACCGCTATAATCGTCCGCAGCATGAAACCCGAAGCACCGGTGCAACCGCACGTCGCGCATACGCCCATGATGCAGAGTTTCTATTTATCTATGAAGAATAACAGCGCGATTCTGCTGACCTACTGGCAAGCCGGGCGTTTGGTCAGCGATCGCTAGCCGCTCAGCTTCCATGCTTCCGCCAAAACTCCGCCGGCGTAACGATCGAATAGCGCCCCGACAATGCGAGCAGTGCGACATCGCCAGTAATCAGATAATCCGCGCTAGCGGCGAGAAGAGTACCGAGCACTGGCACGTCGTCTGCGTCGCGCGCCGCAACGGCGGCGAGCGTGTACGGTTCAACGAGCTCCGCCTGAAGGGCCAGGACGTCTATGTGATCGGCGAAATTCCTCGGCTGCCAGTTCAAGCGGCGGTTAACCCGCGGCAGGACGCGGGCGAGCTCCTCGAGGATGTAGTGCGACAGGACAACTTTTATCGCACCCCGGCGCCATGCGTTCAAGATGCGGCCGCGAACGCTGGTCAGGTAGCCGATGCTCGACACGAGCACGTTCGTATCGAGCACCACCCGTAAGGTGGGCATTTCAGACTTTCTTGCGCTTGGCCGGAAGCTTCGTGCGGGCGCGTTCCGCCTTCATCTCGGCACGCACCTCGGCTGTGACTCGCTTGATCTCAGCCATACCTTCTTCTTCGGGGACGTCGGCATACCCCGCTGCCAGGCGCGCAGAGAGCGTGTCGAAGCGTTCCTGCATGCGCCGTATGCGCTCGAAAAGCTCAGCGTCGATCAACGCGGCGACAGGGCGGCCGTCCTTGGTGATGACGATGCTGTCCTTGCGGAACTGGACCTGGTTGATCATTTCGCCGAGGTTCTGCCGGAACGCGACGGCGTTCGTTTCAGTGATCATGAGCGTCTCCCATACAGACCATGCTGACCATTATGGTCATGCTGGTTAGAAGATATAACCTCACGCCGCGACTCGTCGAGCTTGGGGAATTGCCGCAGGCGGCCGCGCAACTGCGCTGCCGTCCCACGCTATCCGCCAGCGTCTCGGGGCGGGGAAAGTTGAAGACTTTGCGGCTGCACGGGATAGGATCGAGACCGTTGGTGAAGTACGTCACCGCGCCGTTGGATTCGAAGAGAAAGGGCAGCGGACGCCGGTGAGCGGGCAGATTGTCCGGCAGGCCGGCGGCGTATTTCGCGGACTGCGCCTCGACGCCGGTCAGCGTGCCTTCGGGCTTCGCTTCGATGGCGCCGACCGCCTTGCGATCGACGTAGAGCAGATAGTCGGCGAAACCGAACCCGGGCTTCATCACGAACTCGCGGACGGCGATACCGCGGCCCGCTCTTAGGTCGAGATCCTCACGACTCTGAACGAGCCAGCCCGCTGCCGCCAGGTCAGCGTCGATCTCGACGCGGGCTTTTTGTTCGGGGGTTATAGGCATGCACGTAGCCGAGGAGGTTGGTGGGGTTTAGTGAAGCCGACCAGGACTACCATGGCACTGTTTGAACTTCTTCCCGGATCCGCACGGGCAGGGCTCGTTGCGGCCCACCTTATTCGGATTGCGAACGGGTTCACGGCGCACGACGTCTGGTAAAGCGCCTTCGACGATTTGCTGACGCCTTTGCTCGAGCCATAGTGAATGAATCTGTCGCACCGTATCAGCCAGACCGCCGGCCCGCGCCTTGTGTTCATCAAGAGAAAGGCTTCTCTGCTTCAGGGCATCCCAACCCTCCTCTGTCCCATAGAGAATGATGGTCGACATCCAGTCCGGCTCGCCAGCGACAACGGGCAGCCAGCCGGCAGGATCAAGATGCACGCCCTTCATGAAGCCTGAACACCACTCATCGAGTATCGGAATCGGATCCCCGCCGTTCGGGTTCTCCATGAGGAGTGGCTCGTATTGCTCTGGTGCTTGCTGCAGTGTCTCGGCGATGTCATTCATATGGCGTATCAACAATCCAAGAATATGCTGCGCTTGCGCCTGATCTTCGAATACCGGAACGTCTTCGCCCTTCTCCATGTCCCACACCCAGCGCATCCATTCGCTGGGCATGATCATCTTGGAGCCGCAAACGATCGCGGTCAGAAAACCGTTGAGGGTAGCGATATCCATCGACTCCTCGATCCCCTCTGCATCCAGCAGGAACTGATCGAGCTCCTCGACTTCCTCCTCGATCAATGCATCTTGATTAGGCATATTCATCGCGACTCATCGGCAGGTGGTCCAAGGCTCCAGGCTTTCCTTGGCTTGCGGGAAGTTTTTGGTTTGCCGCGTTCTGCTGCCGCGGCGCGCTGGATTTCCGCCATGCCTACTACCTCGGGGACTTCGGAATAGGCGTCGGCGAATCGCGCGGCGAGTGCGTCAAAGCGCTCCTGAATACGCCGGATGCGCTCGAACAGCTTCGCATCGATCAGGACCGCGACGGCGCGTTCGTCTTTGTTGATGACGATGCTGTCGCGGCGGAACTGGACCTGGCCGATCATTTCGCCGAACGTGCCG
>JBKJPI010000246.1:0-6064 GCA_046595235.1 Burkholderiales bacterium
GCCGGATCGGATCGTAGGGCAGGTCCCGATGCAGGGCGGGGTTGATCGAATGCGTGCTTGCAGTGCCCATGACGAGGGTGTGCCCATCGGGCGGCGAGTTTGCAGCGAGCTGAAGACCGAGCGCGCCGCTTGCGCCGGCCCGATTGTCGAGCACCACCGGCTGACGCCAGCTCTCACTCATTTTCTGCGCGAGCGGCCGCACCACGAGATCACCGGCGCCCCCTGCCGGAAAGGGCACGATGAAGCGTATAGGCTTGCTCGGATACGTCTGGGCTGAAGTAGTTGACGCAGCCTGCGCCGGCGCGGTCAGCGGCGTGATGAAGCACAGAAGCGCGAGCGCGTAGTGTTTGAAATCGAAGCGTCGACATTTCATGACAGTTCTATGAACTACGATTATGCGAGCCGTTTCATCTCCACGATTGCCGCGATGAGTTTTGGGGCAGGGTCTTGGGCCAAGTTTACTGCGAGCGCCCCAGGTAGAGAACAGGAGCAGATATTTTCGGCTTAATCGCGTCGCGTCCGGCGCGCGCGTATAAACAGCCCAAGTGATTCGACTGGCGACTGCGTCCGCGCGAAGTCCCATCCGCTCAAACGCACGGGAGATAAACTGTTCGCCGAGTCGTGTGCGTTGTTTATCCCGATCATCGTGGTCGGCTGAACTATCGGACCGGTGTCCTTCGCGATTTGGTGGCGGGTCAACCTCGTGGGAACGAGCGGTCAACTTCCATATGCCCGAGCAGTTCCTGTCTTTCCGGGTTCGGAGACTGACAAGTGGGGCAAGGTCGTCAAGGCTGCGAATGTACACTCGGAGTAAGCCAGAGAGCACGTGATGTTTCCTGACGCTATCTCTTTCGCTCGGCATGAGCGCCGGGACATCCTTTTCAGAGGTTCACGGTGATCGCTTCGAATTCCGTCGTTCGCACCCTGTCGGTTGAAGACGCGACGTATCGTTATTACAGCCTACCGGCGGCGGCTGAAGATCCGGCGCTCGCGGGATTGGCAAGGCTGCCGTTTTCGCTACGCGTGCTTGCTGAGAATCTGTTGCGACACGGCGGCGGTGGATTGGCTGCGGCCAACCCGGCGCCGCCGGGCGAAGGCGACTTGTCAGTCATCGAGATGCTAAGCAAGCTCGCGCGCGGCGAGCAGGGATTCGAGATCGCGTTTCGTCCCGCCCGCGTGCTGCTGCAGGACCTGCTCGGCGTTCCAGTCATGGTCGATTTCGCGGCGCTGCGCGAGGCGATTGCCGAGGCGGGCGGCGATCCTCAGTCGGTGAATCCTCGGATACCGGTCGATTTCGTCGTTGATCATTCGATCATCGCGGACGTGGCGGGAAGCGCCGACGCCGCGCAGCGCAACGTCGAGATCGAATACGCGCGCAACCGCGAGCGTTTCGCGTTCCTTGCGTGGTGCCAGGGCGCATTCCAGAATTTTCGCGTGGTGCCGCCGGACAGCGGCATCGTGCATCAGATCAACGTCGAGCGCCTCGCGCGCGTGGTCTGGACTGCGGACGCGAACGGCAGGACGCTCGCGTATCCCGACACGATGGTGTGCAACGACAGCCACAGCACGATGGTGAACGGCATCGGCGTGCTCGGCTGGGGCGTGGGCGGCATAGAAGCCGAAGCCGCGATGCTCGGCCGCGCACTGATGATGCGGGTTCCGGAAGTGCTCGGCGTACGCGTCACGGGTGAGCTGCCGCCGGGCGCGACCGCCACCGACCTCGTGCTCACGATAACGGAGCAGTTCAGGCGCACCGGTGTCGTCGGCAAATTCGTCGAGTTCTACGGCCCGGGCCTCGATGCGTTGCCGGTTGCGGACCGCGCGACAATCTCCAACATGGCGCCTGAGTTCGGCGCGACCTGCGTTTTTTTCCCCGTCGACCGGAAGTGCCTGGATTTCCTTGCCTTCACCGGCCGCGATGCGGCAAGCGTGGCGCTGACGAAGGCGTATACCCAGGCGCAGGGACTGTGGCGGGATGCGTCGACGCCTGCGCCCGTATTTTCTCAGACGATCGAAGTCGATCTCGAGCGGGTCGAGCGCTGTCTCGCGGGTCCGCGGCGCCCGCAGGAGCGCGTAAGCCTCGGACAAGTCGCGGCGGGATTCGAATCCGAGATGCCGAGCCTTGCGCGCGACGGACGCCGGGCACCGACGAAGCGCGTGCCGATCGCGAAGCGCGATTTCGATATCGGCGACGGCGACGTGGTGATCGCTGCGATCACGAGCTGCACCAACACCTCCAATCCCGCGAACATGATCGCCGCGGGGCTGCTCGCACGTAATGCTGCGGCGCGTGGGCTGAAGGCGCGGCCTTGGGTGAAAACGTCGTTCGCGCCGGGCTCCAAAGTGGTGATGGAGTATCTCGAGCGCGCCGGCCTGTACGCGCCGATGGCGACGCTCGGCTTTCAGCTCGTCGGCTTCGGCTGCACGACGTGCAACGGCAACTCCGGCCCGCTTGCGCCCGAGATCGAAGCGGCAATCAATGACGAGCAACTCGTCTCGGTGGCGGTGCTCTCGGGCAATCGCAACTTCGAAGGCCGAGTGCACCCGCAGGCACGCGCGGCTTATCTCGCGTCACCTCCCCTGGTCGTCGCGTATGCGCTGGCGGGCACGATCACCCGCAATCTGGAAACCGAGCCGATCGCTCACGACGACCGCGGCCGGCCGGTGTACCTCAGGGATGTGTGGCCTTCGCCGGAAGAGGTGGCGAGCACGCTGCGCGCGTGCCTCACGCCCGATCTCTACCGAAAAAGCTACGAGCAGCTCTTCGAAGGTACGGCGGAGTGGAACGGGTTGCGGGGTGAGACCACACCGGTTTTCAAGTGGGCGCCCGAGAGCACGTTCATTCGCAAGCCGCCGTTCTTCGAAAACGTGCCGAAAGAAGCGGCGCCGCCCGCTGCGCTGGAAGGTATGCGTGCGCTCGCGATCCTCGGCGACATGATCACGACCGACCATCTCTCGCCGAACAACACGATCTCCGCGAAAAGCGTCGCCGCGAAGTATCTTACCGAGCGCGGTGTGAAACCGATCGACTTCCAGACGTACGGCTTTCGCCGGGGTAACCACGAACTAGCGCTGCGCGGCACATTCGCGTCGGGGCGGCTCCGGAACGAAATGGTGCCGGGGACCGAAGGCGCGTACACCCGGCTGCAGCCGGAAGGCACAACGCTGCCGATATTCGACGCTGCGGAGATCTATCGCGGCCGTGGGGTGCCACTGATCGTGATCGCCGGACGCGAATACGGCGCGGGCTCGTCGCGCGACTGGGCCGCGAAAGGCCCGGCGCTGCTCGGCGTCCGAGCGGTCGTCGCCGAAAGCTTCGAGCGCATCCACCGATCGAACCTGGTCGGCATGGGGATGCTCCCGCTTGAATTGAAAGACGTCAGTCGCGCAGACCTGAAGCTCGATGGCAGCGAGACGTTCGACGTGGATTTGGACGTGAACGCGCTGACGCCACGCGCGGTGCTCAGCTTACGCATACGCCGGACGGACGGCCGATGCGAAGAGGTCCCGGTCCTGTGCCGCATCGACACCGCCGATGAGCTGACGTACTACCGGCATGGGGGCATTCTGCCCTACGTCTATCGCGAGCTCGTAGCGCAGATTGAACAGCCATGAGCGCGCATCAATCGATCTTACGCTGTCTCGCAGCAGGCACTCTCTCGCTCGTGACGCTCGCGAGCGCTGGCGCGTGGAAACCAGAGCGAACCGTCGAGATCGTGCTGCCGACCGCGCCGGGCGGCGGGGTGGATCGCACGGGCCGCATCCTGCAGCGCATCCTCCAGGATCGCGCGCTGGTCACTGTGCCGGTCACCGTTTCCAACCGTCCCGGCGGGGGCGGTGCGATCGCGCTCAGTTACCTGAACCGACACGAGAGCGACGCGCACTTCATCTCCATCAACACACCGAACCTCATCGCGAACGACATCAACGGCCGCAGCACGGTGCGCTATACAGAGGTCACCCCGCTCGCGACCCTCTTCAGCGAGAACACCGTAATCGCCGTGCGGGCGGATTCGCCGCTTCGTACCGGCCGCGATTTTGCCGAACGGCTGCGCAAGGACCCAGGCTCTCTGTCGGTCTCCACGCCCACAACGCTAGGCAGTATCAACCACATTGCTTTCGCGCTGGTCGCGAAGGCCGCCGGCGTGGACGTGAAGAAGCTAAAGCCGGTGATCCTTGGTTCAGGGGGCGAGGGCGCAATGGCAGTCCTCGGCGGTCACGTCGATGCGCACGCGGGCACTCCGTCCTCGGTCCTGCGCCTTGTCGAAGCCGGGAAGATCCGGGTTATCGGTGTGCTGGCACCGAAGCGGCTGACCGGCGCCTACGCGTCAACGCCCACATGGACGGAGCAGGGATTTCCGGTCGTGATGGACACCTGGCGCGGCGTCATCGGGCCCAAAGGTCTGACGGCTTTGCAGATCGCTTTCTGGGAAGACATGCTCGCGAAGGCAGTCCAGACGAGCGAATGGCAGCAGGAGCTCACGCGTAACACGTGGGAAACGAACTTCCTCAAGAGCCAGGGAACGCGCAAGCTTTTCGACGACGATTACGCCGAATACCGCATCATACTTAATGAGCTGGGCCTGAAAAAATAGGAGGGGCAATGGGCACCTCCCTGTTAGACAAGATATGGCGCCGGCACGATGAAAGCGCGTGAATACTATTTATGCATCGTTGCAGCAGGCGGGCAGGGTGATCGCGCCTGGCGGATATTTGCCGGCGTCTATTTGTTGAGACCGAGCTCCGAGATGAGGCCTTTCAAGACCTCGTATTCCTTATCCCAGAATTTCCGCGCGTCGCGGCTGCCGAGGTCGATCGGGTCCGCGAGATTGCGCTCGACCTCTTTTTTGTAATCATCCGACTGAACGACCTTCGCAAAGACCTGATCCCAGTAGGCGAGCTGCGTCGGGGTCATATTCCGCGGCCCGATGACGCCGCGCCAGTTCGCGAGCACGCCGGGGACGCCCTGCTCGCCGAATGTCGGCACTTGAGCGAGCGCACCACCGAGCCTGCGGGGCGCTGCGATACCGATAACTCGGATCTTGCCCTCCGGCAGGAGACGTGCCGCGAGGTTGGCGGGTCCGGCAACGGCATCGACATGGCCGCCCATCAGCGCCGTCATCGTCTCGGAGCCTGAATTGAAGACGACGATCTTCATCTTCTTCACGTCCGCGCCCCCACTCTTCGCCACCATGGCTGCGGCAAGGTGATTGCGTTCGCGAGCGCACTGGAAAGCGCGATGCTGAGTGATCCCGGATCTTTCTTCAGGCGCTCGATAAAATCGCGGCCGGTCCGGATGGGAGAATCGGCGCGGACGGTGATGCTGACGAAATCGCGGTAGAGCACCGCGATGGGGGTGATGTCGGCGTGACGAACGTTGAGCTTGCCGGTGATCTCGTTCACGAGCATCGTCCCGGTTTCCACCATCAGATAGTGGCCCTCACCCGCGCGCTGGTTGAGATACGCGAGCCCGATGCTGTGGCCTCCGCCCGGCTTGTTGAGGACGTTCACGGTGACGGGAACGAGCTTCGCGTCCTGCATGATGCGCTGGACGAGACGTCCGGTGAGATCGTTGGCGCCGCCGGCCGCAGCGGGAACGATGATCTCGACGTTCTGTGCCGGGCTCCACGTTGCGGGCTGCGCAAATGCGAGCCCGCTTCCCGCCGCCATCACGGCCCCCGCAAATAATCGGCTGTATCGCATATCGCCCTAAGGAACCTCTGAACAAGTCCCACGTGGAGCGCGTTAGGACCAAAACGCGATGGATGCAAGGAGAGTGGTGCAGCTGATATCGCGAATATCAGCAAGCCGCACGACGACGCAGACGCGCGTTTTGGGCCTAACCCGAAGGGACGGAGCCACCCCGGGCGCATTTCGTTGTCGCAACCTCTCGCAATATTCGCGATATTGCTTCGGGCTCGCTCCTAGAACTGCATCCCGGCTTGAACTCCGTCGCGCCCGCGCGGGACTTGTTCAGAGGTTCCCTAATCCGGCTTCACACCCGAGGCGCGGACGATGCTGCCCATGCGCTCGTACTCCTGGCGAAAGAAAACAGCGAACTCTT
>JBKJPI010000405.1:0-3972 GCA_046595235.1 Burkholderiales bacterium
CGAGCCGGTTGCCGGGACGCCGGAGCAGCTTGCGGCTTACATAAAGTCGGAGCTCGCGCGATATCAGAAGTTGATCAAGGCTGTCGGCCTTACCGTCGAGTGACCTAGAGTCTGCTAAAGCCCGTTTTCGAACGAAGCGAGTAAACCTATGCGCACACGCATTGCAGGCGGCTGGGTCGTCGGGCATCACGACGGACGGCATCGGCTCGACAAAGGACACGAGGTCGTCTTCGAAGGGGACGACATTCTTTACGTCGGGCCGAAGTTCCAGGGCCGCATCGACCGTGAGATCGACGCCGGCGGCAAGCTGGTGTCGCCCGGATTCATCGATACGCACGTCCATTCGGGCCACCGCGCGTCGCATCGGTTGATCAGCGACGAAGGCCGTGGTGATTATTTCGGTCAGCCCTTTTTCGAGATCAGCGTGCCGAAGGAAGGCACGCGCATCGACGGCGATGTCCGCTATCTGCGTCCGGACGAGACGGGCAGGGAAGGGGAACTCGAGCTGCACGCACTCTTCACGGTCGCGGAGCTCCTGCGAAACGGCGTAACGACTTTCGTCGAGTACGGCAGCCAGTTGCGTATCCAGGAAGCGCTCATGACGCAGTGTCTGGCGCTTGGTGTGCGCGGCTACCTCGGTCCCGGCTACGACTCGGGGCGCTGGGTGGGAGACGAGCAGGGCCGACTGAAGCGCATCATTACCGAGGAGAATGGCCGCAAAGAGTTTGCCGACGCGGTGAAATGGATCGAGCGTCACGACGGCGCGGGTGGCGGGCTCATCAAGGGCATCCTGGTTCCCCGCGAGATGGAGACGTGCAGCATCGACCTCCTGCGCATGACGCGCGAGAAGGCCGACGAGATGAAGCTGCCCATGGCCACTCATGCGGCTTACAGCATCGTCGAGTTCTATGAAGTGGTGCGCGAGCATCGCAAGACGCCGATCGAGATGCTCGACAGCGTCGGCATGCTGCGCCCGACGCTCAACATCGGCCACGGCAACCTGCCTGCCGACAGCGTCCGTCTCAACTACCCGGGCGCGCAGGATTTGAAGCTCATGGGCGCGGCGGGAGTCTCCATCTCGCATTGCGCGATCAACATCGTGCGGCGCGCGCGCGTGCTCGATAACTGGCAGCGCTACACCGAGCTTGGCATCAACATTGCGTTGGGCTCCGACACTTATCCACGCGACATGATGCTCAACATGCGAACGGCGTCCTATCACGGCAAGGTGATGAGCCATAACTACAAGGCTGCGAGCGCTGCAGACGTCTTCACCGCGGCGACGGTGGGCGGCGCGAAATCGCTCGGCCGCGATGACCTGGGAAGGCTCGCCTCGGGCGCCCGCGCGGATATCGTGCTCATCGATCTGGCACCAAAAGGGACGCTGCGCACAGGAACGGTGCGCGATCCGATCAAGACGATCGTCGAATGCGGCGTGGGCGACGACGTCGACACTGTCATCGTCGCCGGCGAAATCCGGATGGAACAAGGCCGCATCGCGGGTGTCGATCTCGACGCCATCCGCGATCGTGCGCAAGAGGCGGGCGAGCGAATCTGGGCGAACTGGCACACGTCGGACCCGCTTGGGCGCACGCACGAGGAAGCGTGTCCCTGGTCGTTCTGTCCGACGTCGTATCGTGACGGCGAACTGGAGTCATAACCTGGGGGGTTCAATGTCAAGTCGCTTCTGCAGATTGTCTTTCATAACACTGACGACGCTCGGCCTTGCTGCTGCCGCGGTGACCGCGACCGCACAAACCTATCCAATTAAGCCGGTCAGGATCATCGTGCCGTTCAGCCCCGGCGGCGCGTCCGACGCGTTGCCGCGATTGCTGGGGCCGAAGCTTTCCGAAATTTGGGGGCAGCAGGTCATCATCGACAACCGGCCCGGCGCCGCGGGCAACATCGGCATGGAGCTTGGAGCGAAGGCCGCGCCCGATGGTTACACGCTCACTTCGGGACCGATCGGGAACATGGCGGTCAATCCGCATCTCTATTCCAAGCTTTCGTTTGATGTGTTCAAGGATTTCACGCCGATTACGATGATGGGAACGGTCGAGAACGGGTTGGTGGTACATCCGTCGGTACCCGCTCGGTCAGTGAAAGAGCTGATCGCTCTCCTGAAGTCGAGACCGGGCGAATTGACGTATGGCTCGGGCGGCGTGGGCACGCAGGCGCATGTGGCCGGTGAGCTCTTCAAGGCGATGACCGGCACTAACATGACGCACGTCGCGTACAAAGGTGTGGGCGCGTCGGTGACGGATCTTCTCGGCGGCCACCTTGCCATGATCTTTGCGCAGATCCACGCGGTCAATCCGCACATTCAGGCGGGGAAGCTGAGGGCGCTGGGTGTCGCAGGCTCCAAGCGTAGTGCGGCGCTGCCGAATGTTCCGACGATCGCCGAGGCGGGTAACCTCCCCGGCTTCGAATCTGTATCGTGGTATGCCCTTATCGGACCCGCAGGGATGCCGCCCGCGATCGTGACCAAAATCCAGACCGACTCCGCCAGGGTGCTGCAGAGTCCCGACCTTCGCGAGAAGCTCGCTGCGCAAGGCGTGGAACCCGGCGGGGGTACCCCGGACCAGCTGAGGGCTGTCATGCGCGCAGACTTTGACCGCTATGGCGCGATCATTCGAAAGATCGGCATCAAAGCGGATTGAGATCGACGCCGAACCCGGGTGCTTCGACTCGATAGGCTCGCCAACGCTCGCATGCATGGTGCGGGTAGTCGTATTGCGATTGTGTCAATTTCGTAATACCCTGATCGCATGTCGTTACGCGCCGTCACCGTCAAGCTCCAGGATCGCTTGCTCGCCGAAATCGAGGGCGTAGCACGTGCCCGTCGGGTCTCGCGCTCGGAGATCATGCGCGAGAGGCTGGAACAAACAGAATCCCCGAAGGGCTCGGTCTGGGATCGCATGCAGGATCTCGTAGTCGAGGAAGATTGCGCACCGGCCGACCTGGGGTCGAACAAGGCGCGCCTCCGCGGCTATGGCCGGTCTGGTTCTCGCTGATACCGGGCCGCTGGTCGCCGCGTTGCGCAAGCTCGACCGGCATCACGTGTGGACGCGCGCACAGCTCGCTGCAAGGCCGGCGCCTCTGGTGACCTGCGAAGCCGTGTTGTCGGAAGCTTTCTTTCTCCTTCAGGGCGTGTCGGGGGGGCGCGAGGCGCTTTCCGCATTGATCGATCGGGGCTTGCTCGAAGTCCGCTTCGATTTTCAGGACGAGCGCGAAGCCACGATGCGACTGTTGCGCAAATACTCCAATACGCCGATGAGCTTCGCCGATGCCTGTCTGGTGCGCATGAGCGAACTGCACCCCAGCTCTCACGTTTTTACTCTCGACCAGGATTTCGCGGCCTATCGGCGCAACGGACGGGAACGCATCCCACTTATCGCGCCTTGGTAGGACGCAGCGACGAACTCGAAACGCGGTCAGTATCCAGTCAGGGTTCACCGGCCTCTCGTGAAGACCTGCGAATCCTGCGTAGGATTGCGATCATGCGATTAGAATGATTTTGTAGAGGCTACGACGCCGACACACCGGAGGCGTTGAACCATCACAGGAGAGTCGAGATGACGCACATATGGATGAGAGCGGCCGTTACTGCCGCGGGTATCGGCCTCGGTATCGCAGGCACGGCTGCGCAGGCCCAGACGATCAAGATCGGTGTGAACCAGCCTCTGACCGGGGCGGTCGCGGCATCGGGTAACTTCGTCACGAACGGCGCAAAGATCGCCGCCGACGAGATCAACGCCAAAGGTGGTATCCGCGGCGCAAAGATCGAGCTCGTGATCGAGGACAACAAGAGCAATCCAACGGAGGCCGTTGCGGTCGCCGAAAAGCTCATCGTGCGCGACAAGGTGCCGGTGATGATGGGCGCGTGGAGCTCGACCTACACGCTCGCGGTAATGCCGAAGCTCATGGAATACAAGGTGCCAATGCTGGTCGAGACCTCTTCTTCGGACAAGA
>JBKJPI010000536.1:0-2565 GCA_046595235.1 Burkholderiales bacterium
AGTCTCGGGGCACATCGAGACTTGCGCAATGACGAACCTGACCCGCGTGCGACGCACGCTGCGGTTGCGGAATGCGTGCGCCTGAAAACGGCGGATGCGCTCTCCGCGCTTTTCGCCGGCCATGATGTCTGCTGCGCAATCGTTGCAACTCTTCAGGACGCAATACACGACCCGCATTTCACTGCCCGTGGTGTGTTCGCGTACAAGCTCTCGTCACGCGACCGATCAATAGCGGCCCTGCCGGTTCCCGTGGCTGCGGCGTTTCGCTCCGAGAACGTTGACGCCGGATACCCGATGCTCGGCGAAGGCAACGATCTCCTGAACGCCGCACGATGAGCCAGCACCTTGTGAGGCACCGTCGGTGAGAGCGCTGCGAGTTCACGAGCACGGCGGGATTGAAAGTCTGAGGCTCGAACACGCGCCCGACCCGGTGCCTCGAGCAGGTGAAGTGCTTGTCAGCGTGCGCGCCGCGAGCATCAACTTTCCGGATCTTCTGGTGATCGGCGGCACCTACCAGAAGCTGCCGCCGCGGCCTTTCAGTCCCGGAAAGGATCTTGCAGGCGTCGTCACAGCGGTGGGCGAGGGCGTCAGCGTGTGCAAACCGGGCGATCGCGTCTGTGCGCAGATCGAGTACGGCGCGTACGCCGAGTTCTGCAGCGTGCCAGCCGTCAACTGCCACGTAATGCCGGATGCGATGAACTTCGCGGCCGGGGCCGCTATGGGGCTCACGTATCTGACGGCGCATTTCGCGCTGGTGGAACGCGGCCGGTGCGCAGCCGGTGAGACTGTGCTCGTTAACGGTGCAGCCGGCGGCGTGGGTCTCGCTTCGGTACAGATTGCGAAGGCGCTGGGTGCCACCGTCGTCGCAAGCGTAAGCAGCGCAGACAAGGCGGCGCTCGTGAAAAGCAACGGCGCCGATCATGTGGTGCGAACGGATGTTCCGAATCTCCGCGAGGATTTTCGTAAGCAGGTGCAGGCGGCGATCGGCCCGCGCGGCATCGATCTCATCATCGATCCTGTCGGCGGCGACGTCTTCGATGCGAGCCTGCGAGTCATTGCCTGGTGCGGCCGTCTCGTGATCGTCGGTTTTGCCGAAGGCCGCATCCCCGAGCTCAAGGCGGGCTATCTGCTCGTGAAGAACATCTCGCTGGCAGGACTTCAGTGGAGCGACTACCGCGACCGGCAGCCGCAGAAAGTCCGCGATGTTCAGCAGGCCCTCTATCGCATGTACGAAGCGGGCGCTATTCGGCCGCACGTCATGGCCACCTACGCGATCGATGAATTCCGTGCGGCGCTGGAGGTGGTGAGAGACCGCAAGGTCGTTGGGAAAGTGGTGCTTCTGATGAGCGGTCCCTCAGAACAAGGATAATAGGCGTATGAGACGTATCGGCTTGATGGTGCCGTCATCGAATACCACGGTGGAGCCCGAGTTCTATCGCGCGCTGCCACATGATGTGACGCTTCACATTGCGCGTCTGTACCTCACGAAAATCGCGCCCGATTCGATTCGGAGGATAGTCGAGGACATGGAGACGCAGGCGAAGCTTCTCGCGTCAGCCGATGTCGACGTGATCGTTCTCGGCGCAACCGCCCCGAGCTTTCTGAACGGGCTCGGCTACGACAAGGCGCTGATCGCCAGGATCGAAGCCGCCACTGGCAAAAAGGCGACCACCACCTCTACGGCGCTGGTGGAGGCGATGGCGCATCTGGGTGCGAAGCGGGTCGTGCTCGGTTCCGCATACGACGAACAAGTGAATGCGATCGCCAAGTCATTCCTGGAGGCGAGCGGCGTCGAAGTCGTCGGCGTCAAAGGACTCGCACTGGTCGATAACCTCGTGGTCGGCAGGCTTTCAGCTGACACCGCGTACGACCTTGCGCGCGAAGTGGACCATCCCGGCGCCGATGCGATCGTGCTGGCGTGCACCAACTGGCAGACGATGGACGTAATCGAACGAATCGAACGGGACACCGGCAAGCCGGTGATATCGACGACGCAGGCAAGCATCTGGGGCGCGCTGCGCGCGATCGGCTACAGTAAGCCGATCACAGGCTACGGCCGGCTGCTTCGTGAGCTCGCATGAAGGACCGCTGAAACCCCACAGGAGGATTCATGTACGGATGGCGTGGACGCATCGGGCTTCTCGTGCCCTCGATCAATACGACGATGGAAACCGAATTCTGGCGCATCGCACCTGAAGGGGTATCGGTGCACAGCGCGCGCATAGCAGGCGGGCGTCATGGCACTCCCGAAGAACTTCGCAGCATGGAAAGCGCGAGCCTCAAAGCTGCCGAGGACGTGGCAATGGTGGAGCCGGACGTCGTCGTGTACGGCTGCACCAGCGGAAGCTTCTTCGAAGGACCTGAGTGGAACAGGAAAATCTGCGATCAGCTTTCCGTCATTACCAATGCACCTACGGTCACGACCGCGGGCGCGATGGCCGCGTGTCTGATGGCAAACGGTCATAAGCGGGTCGACATCGTCACGCCATACGTCGAGCTCACCAACGAGCGCCTGAAACAGTTTCTCAAAGCGCACGGCATCGATGTGGTCAGGCTCGGCACTTT
>JBKJPI010000672.1:0-9783 GCA_046595235.1 Burkholderiales bacterium
TTCACGTGCCTTACAAGTCCGTGGGGCAGGCGCAAACCGACCTGATGGCCGGGCGTGTGATGCTGTGGATTACGTCGCTTCCGGGTGCGGTTCCGCACATCAAGTCGGGACGCGTGCGGGCGCTCGCGGTGTCCGGAGGAAAGCGCTCGGAGAGCGTCCCCGCTGTGCCGACCATGCAGGAAGCGGGCGTGAAGGGATACGAAGCCGTGTCGTGGTACGGCATGTTCGCGCCCGCGGGCACTCCGGCGGCTGTGGTCGCAAAGATCAACGGCGATGTGGTGCGCGCCCTGCAGAGCGGCGACGTGAAGCAGCGCTTCACCGGAATCGGCGTCGATCCGATCGGCAGCACGCCCGAGCATCTCGGGAAGTATCTGCAGGCGGAAATCACGAAGTGGGCGCGGATCGTGAAGACCACGAGACTGCAGCCGGACTAGAGCCTGAACAACACGCATGCACGAACGCCAGGTTGATGTCCGCACGCGTTTGCGGCGGCGATCCGGGGCGATATCGCACGTTTAAGAAGCTCAACATCAAGCTGGAATAGCAAAGGAGAAAGCGATGGCGGAAGCGGACAGCCGCAGACAGCGCGGCCTGGAGGTCTACGCGAAGATGGGTTGGGGCGAGAACGCCGGCGTGAAGGAGCTCGACGAGGATTTATGGGCGTTCACGACCGACGTTCTCTTCGGCGAGATCTGGTCGCGCCCGGGTTTGAGCCTGCGCGAGCGCGAGTTCGTGACGCTCGCGACGCTCATGGCCGCCAAAGCAGACGGCATCGCGCTGCACATGCGCCACGCGCACAACCTCGGCATCACGTTCGACGAGATGAAGGAGGTGATCCTCCAGTGCACGATCTATCTCGGCATGCCGAAGGCGCTGTTCGCCATGCGTAAGCTCAAGGCCGTCATGTCCGAAAACGAGTCGGCAGCTCGCGGGTGAAAATGCGGCGCCCGCGTTGAAGCCCCGACAAGGTGCGCTAAGGTCCATACATATATCATCGTGGGTCAGCGCACCCACCTGTCGAAACAGAGGATCAAATGAGCACTCGTTTCCCATCGCATTTGAAGGTCGAAGACTTCGCCACGCTGAGCCGGCGTCGAGTACTGCGGGCGCTGGGCGCGGGTGCGCTCGTCACGACCGGGGGCGCGCTGTTTTCGCGCCACGTCTGGGGCAATCCGCATTTCTCCGCGTACCCGTTCTCGCTCGGCGTCGCCTCCGGCGATCCGGCGCCGGATGGCTTTGTGCTGTGGACCAAGATCGCGCCGAAGCCGCTCGAGCGCGGGAGCGGCATGGTGCGTAAACCGGTCGAAGTCGACTGGGCGGTTGCAAGCGACGAACGCATGCGCAACGTAGTGCAGAAAGGCCGCGCCATCGCCCATCCAGAGCTCGGGCATGCGGTACATGTCGAAGTCGCGGGGCTGGAGCCTGCGCGCGACTACCACTATCAGTTCACCATCGGCGGCGAGCGCAGCCGCATCGGACGCTCGCGTACATTGCCGCCGGCCGGCGCAGCGCTCTCGCAACTGCGGTTCGCCGTCGCGGGCTGTCAGCGTTACGAAGCGGGCTATTACACGGCGTTCCGCCACCTTGCCGCCGAGCGCTTTGATCTTGTCTTCCACTACGGCGATTACATTTACGAGTATCGCGTCGTGCGCCCGGGCGAGCTCGCCTATCCGGTGGTACGGGTGATGCCGGGAGAGCCCGACGAGTGCTACACGCTCGACGATTACCGGCATCGCTATGCGCTGCACCAGCTCGATCCGGATCTTCAGGCCGCACACGCGTCGGCGCCGTTCGTAATGAGCTTCGACGATCACGAAGTGGATAACGACTGGGCGGGAGATCGCGATCAGGACGGCACGCCCGCGGAGCTTTTTCTGTTGCGGCGCGCAGCGGCCTTTCAGGCGTGGTACGAGCACCTCCCGCTGAGACGCGCGCAACTGCCGCGCGGCCCCGACATCCTCGCCTATCGCCGGATCACGGTCGGCAACCTGCTCGACATGAATGTGCTCGATACGCGCCAGTATCGCTCGCGGCAGGCGTGCGGCGGCGGCCCTCGCGTCAATTGCGCCGAGGCGCTCGAGCCGGGCAGGACGATCATGGGAGACACGCAGGAACGCTGGCTATCCGAAGGCTTCAGAAATTCGCGGGCTCGCTGGAACCTCCTTGCGCAGCAGGTCACTGTTGCGCGCAACGACCGCAATCCGGATCCGAAAATCTTCGGCCCCAGCATGGATAAATGGGACGGCTACGTCGCGGCGCGCGATCGGCTTTTCTCAACGATCGAAAGTGCGAAGCTTCGCAACGTGATCGTCGTGACCGGAGACGTTCACCAGAACTGGGCTGCGGAGCTCAAGAAGAATTTCGCAGACGAGAAATCCGCAACGCTCGGTCACGAGTTCGTCGCAACCTCGATCTCATCGCTCGGCGACGGCTTCGACATCAACGACAATTTCACGAAGCTGCTACAGCAGGACCCGCATATGAAGTTCTTCAACGCACAGCGCGGCTACGTGAGACATGTAGTTACCCCGGAGCGGTGGCAGGCCGATTTCCAGGTGCTCGACAAGGTGAGCGTTCCTGACGGGCGCATCTCGACGCGCAAGAGCTTCGTCGTCGAGAACGGGAAGGCGGGTCTCGCAGAGGTGTGATCCTGGGATTGTGGTTGCACGCATAAGCCGGCCCCGCGCCCGAGGAAACTCTGAAGATAGAGCCCCGCGTCCTTGCCTGCTATCTACAATCTCGACGCCGCATCGTGCAGGCGACGCGAGCGATGCGGGGCACGTGTACCGATGAATCAGCGAGACAGAACGGACCATGCGGGCTGGACGGCGGTTGAATGCGTATCTCTGGATTTACGGCGCCCTTCTCGCCGTAGTGCTCGCGCAGTTTTTCGTGGGCGGCGATCTCACGTTCGGCCGCCGGCCCTGGGAGAACCTGCAGCGCACGGCAGCGGAGATGTCGCGGCCGAGCTTCCTGAACGTCTGGTATGGCAGCGAGCAATTGGAATTTCGCGCGGACGACGGCAGGCTGCTGCGTGTCGAGAATCAACGGGTGTCGGAACGGCGCTTCCTGGCGGCCCTCGCCGAAGCAGTGTGGACGACCTTCAAGATCGCGACCCTCGGCTCGTTCCTGGCTGCAGTGATGGCCTTGCCTTTCGGACTGCTCGCTGCGAAGAACATGGAGGCGCCGCGCTGGGCGGCCCGCATCGTGCGATTCGTTCTCGATGTCGCACGCTCGATTCATACGCTCGTCTTCGGGCTTATCATCGTCGGCATCATCGGGTTGGGTCCGATGGCGGGCGTGCTTGCCATCGCAGCGCATTCGTTCGGTTCGTACGGCAAGCTGTATGCGGAGTCGATCGAATCGGTCGAGGCAGGGCTCATCCAATCGGGGGTTGCACTGGGCCTGACGCCGCTGCAAACGCTCGTTTTCGGTCTCGGCCGCACGATGGTGCCCCGGTGGCTCTCCGTGCATCTCTATATCTGGGAATTCAACGTGCGCGATTCGACGGTGCTGGGCCTCATTGGCGCGGGTGGCCTGGGTTTGCTCGTTTCCGAAGCGGTGTCTCTGTATCAGTGGGGTCGGCTCGCAACGATCCTCATCGCGATCGTCGCGCTGGTGGCTGTCTTCGACGGGCTCAGCAGAAAGATCCGGCATGACATCACCTGACGGGCGCGCATTCATGAGGGCGGACGCTGTCGAGGCCGAGCGCCCCGGGCGCAGTTGTCCGCTGGCGTACCGTTATTTGCCCAGCGTCCTTGCCCGAGAGCCCGAGCTCGTAGCGGATACGGTGTACGTAGTGGGCGGACTTTACGGAAACCCGTTCGCTCTCGACGCGGTGCTCGAGCTCGCTGGTGCGGAGCGCGGTCCGACCACCCTGGTTTTCAACGGGGATTTCAACTGGTTCAACGTCGATCCACCGTGCTTCAGCGCGATCAACGAAGAAGTGCTCAGGCACCGCGCGCTGCGCGGTAACGTCGAGACGGAGCTCGCGGCCGATTCGGGAGAGACGGGCTGCGGCTGCGCATATCCTGATTGGGTGGATGAGGAAGACGTGGACCGATCGAACACCATGATGCGCCGGCTGCGTGAAACCGCAGGCGCGTTTCCGTTACTCCGAGAAAGGTTGACGGCGCTGCCAATGCACCTCGTCGCCCGCGTGGGCGATGCGCGCATTGGGGTCGTCCACGGCGATGCGTCGTCTCTGTCGGGCTGGACCTACTCGGAGCGCGCGCTTGCCGGCGAGGCGGCGCTATCCCGGCTGTGTGATGACCTCGAAACAGCTCGACTGGATGTCATCGCATCGACGCATACCTGCCTGCCCGTTACGGCAACGGTAATGACCGCGCGCGGCCGGGCCGCGCTTTTCAACAACGGCGCCGCGGGGATGCCTAATTTTCGCGGCACCCGATTCGGTCTGGTGACCCGCATTTCGGTGCACCCTGCATCCGATGCGATCTACGGCACGCGACTCCGGTCGGTGCATCTCGACGCAGTTCCCGTCCACTACGATCACGCTCGCTGGGCGAAAGCGTTCATTGCGAACTGGCCGCAGGGCACCGCGGGTCACGCCTCGTATTTCGGACGCATCACGAACGGCCCGGATTATGAGATCGACGCGGCCATGCGCGGCCTCACGGCGTGCGCGGGTGCTCTTACGGGCGTGGACGCCGGTCGCTGATAACTCACGAAGAGCGCGGCGGTCGTTATTTCCCCAGCGGCTGGAGCTTGCCTGTTGCCAGTCCGGCTTCCCGGATCGGGGCATAGAACGTGTTGTCCCGTGTGACGAACCCGGTATAGCGTGACGGCAGGAGATCACGCTGGGTCTTGAGCAGCGGACCGGCCTCCTCCAGCGCGCGCTGGAGCTGGATCACGAAGGCCTTGTCTTTGTAGAGCTCGGCGCTCACGGCGACCGCATCGTTGGGCAACGGCGCCGAGGTCCAGAAAATGCGGCTGTCGTCGGGTTTGATGAGGCCCTCGGAAATCATCGCGTCGCGATTGCGGTTGTAGTCGGCACCCGCGTCGAGCTCACCGCGCGTGACCTGCGTTTCGATCGCCTGGTGTTTGGTATAGATCACTTTACCGAGAAACTTCTCAGGATCGATGCCCATCTTCTGAAATTGATGGAGAGGAATCAGATAGCCTGAAGTCGATCCCTTGTCGCCGAAAGCGAAGCTCTTGCCCTTCAAGTCCTCGATGCGGCGTATCCCGCTGCGCGGATGCGTCACCATGATCGCAAAGTACTCCGGTTTGCCGTCATACAGAATGGTGGAGACAGCTTGAGCGCTCGCGTAGTGATTGGCGAGCACGTAGCCCCACGGCCCCATCAGCGCGATGTCGGTTTCTCCACTCGCGAGCGACTTCGCGAGTCCTTCCCACGAATCCACCGTGCGCAGAATCACCTTGCGCCCCAGCTTCGTCGCGAGGTGGTTCGCCAGCGGCCGGTAGGTCGCATCGTTTTTTTCCTTGTCGGGTTGAAAGAGCCCGACGCCGAACTGCAGCGGCTCCGATGCCGCTGCGAACGCCAGCGAAAACGACACGACCCACAACAGGAAAACCCGACCGAGGTGCTTCAGCATTTCAATTGCTCCGTTGGTTGTTCGTTAGCGGGAATCGAGCACCATCTGCTCGGCGATGGTTTCCCGCTCGCCGGTGCGCACGCACGCACCGAGGTAATCTGAAAAGCGCGGCGGCGACGCGACACCTTCGGCGAGCAGCCGTGCATTGTCGAAAGTCACATTCAATCCGGCAAAGGCGCGGTAGACCTTGATCGCGCCGGCCGCGCGCTTCGCGTCACAGGGTCCGAACCATGCATAAAAATCATCCGCCATCAACGGCATGTTTCCGAAATCGAACTCCTGCAGTGCGCTGTCGCCGGCCTCGCCGCGGGCCTGTGAGAAGGCCGTGTCGATCTCCGAGAACGAGCAGCTTCGCTCCGGTCCCGCTGAAACGTGGTAGCGATCGTGCGCGAGGTCGTCCTTCAAGAGCAGATGCGCGAGCGCTCGCGCGCAATAGTCGACCGGCACGACGTCGATGCGGCGAAGTGGAGAGAAAGGCAGTCGCCTCGCGGCATGCATCATGCGAAACAGCCAGAAGAGGCTCGAAGAGGGCTTGCAGCCGATCTTCGTGTGTCCGACGATGATCGAAGGCCGGGCGATGACCAGCGCGCCGTTGAGCGCGGCGGGCAAGCGCCGCTCGATTTCCGCCTTGCTCTTGGTATACAGCGTGAATTGACGCGCGGCGCCGGGGAAATCGTCTTCGCACACCATGCGGTCCGTCGCACTCCCCGAGACCATCGCGGTGCTCACGTGAAGGACTCGGCGCAGCGCGGGCAGGCGGGCGACGCATTCGGCGAAAGCGCTGGTGTGTTCCACGTTCGTGCGCCACACCTCCCGATTCCAGGCAAACGAAACGAGCGCGGCGGCATTCAGCACGTGAGTGATGGCGGCCGCACGAGGATCGGTAACCAGCTGCGGAAATCTTTCCAGGTCGCCGCAGAACACCGATTCCTCGGTGAGACGTGCGAGCGCGGAAGGGCCGGGCTCGAATCGCGCGATGCTCTGCCGCAGAGCCCGCAAACCGGAGCGCGCATCGCTTGCGCGTACCAGGAACAGTGTCCGCACGTGGGGCTTGCGCACGAGTAACTCGGCCGCGATCGCGCCACCCAGAAATCCGGTAGCGCCGGTGACCAGCGCTACTGCACCGTAATCCGATGATTTGCGGGTAACGCGCACTCGACGTGTCTGGCTTCAGCGAACTTCGTCGAAAAAAGTGCGGGCGCGCATGGGCAGGCGCAGCTCATGACATAACAGGATCAACAACACGCGCGCAAAGCTTTTGACGACGCCGCGCTGCACGAATTTGCGCGAATCCGTCAGCACGTGCTCATCGAGAAGCACGGGCCGGGTCACACGCCGGAGCTTCTCGCTGAACAGTACGTCTTCAAGGATCGGCTCGGGCGGAAAGCCGCCCAGTCGCCAGAAGAGGTCTCGCCGCACGAACATCGCCTGGTCGCCATAAATGATCCGCGTATAGCGGCAGCGGGTGTTGTGGAACCACGAGATCACGCGCAGCCGCCAGTCGTTGCCGGTGAAGCGCTGTCGGTAGCCGCCGGCCTGGCACGTGCCTGAAGAGCACAAAGCCTCGAGCCGCGCGAGCGCACCGTCGGCGAGCTGCGTATCGGCGTGCAGGAAAAGGATCCACTCGCCGCGCGCCGCGCGCGCGCCGGCGTTCATTTGAAGTGCGCGGCCCCTCGGTGCCGACACGAGCTGCACACCCGGACGCGCACGCGCGATGTTGCAGGTGGCATCGCTGCTGCCGCCGTCCACCACGATCACTTCGCGGTTCCCGCCTTGCGCCGCCAGGTGATCGAGGGTGGCGGGCAGTACTTTCGCTTCATTGAGCGCGGGGATCACGATGGAGAGCATTGCACGATTTCTAGCGGGGACGGGTTGCAGCAGATCGCTGCAAAACGGCATCAAAGCGCTCCGCTGCAGCTCGATCCCTGGCCGGCCGTGCAGCCGTAGCAATGATCCTTCACATTAATCGGGTTGCCGGTGAGGTCGGTGCCGATCAATTGCGAGACGTGCGTTCGAGGACGTTGGTCCGAGTAGATCGGCAAGCCGAGCATCTGGTTGAAATCGCAATCGTAGACGTAGCCGCGCCAATCGACCGAGATGAGGGAGCGGCACATGACCGAAACCAGGTTCTGCGGCTGGTAAGCGCTTTTCAGCAGATTCATGTAATGCTCGAAGTGCCCCTTGGAGATCAGCGTACTGCCGAAGCGCTTGATCGGCATGTTGGTCAGCACGTAAAGGTTGTTGAACGTAATGCCGAACCGCTCGCCGAGGTGTTTCCGATAGTCTTTTTCGAGTTGGTCCTGTCCGGGCGGCAATACCGCGCCCTGTGGGTTGTAGACGAGGTTCAGCGCGAGCCCGGACTCAGGAGACCCATATCCAAGTCGGTTGAGCAACTGAAGGCCGCGAATACTCGTCGCGAACACGCCTTCGCCGCGCTGGGCGTCCACGTTGTCCTCGAGATAGCAGGGCATCGACGCCACCACTTCTACTTCCTGGTCGGCCAGAAACTGCGCGAGGCCGTCCTGCCCGGGTTGCTCGAATATCGTGAGATTGCAGCGATCCATGACATGAACGCCGAGCGCGCGCGCCGAGGAGACCAGGAACCGGAAGTGCGGGTTGAGCTCCGGCGCGCCGCCGGTGATATCGAGCCTGGTCACCCCCGAATCCTCGAGAAACGCGAGGACATCGAGCATCGTGCGCCGGGTCATCTCCTCCGTGCGGGTGGGTCCGGCGTTCACATGGCAGTGCAGGCAGGTCTGGTTGCAGCGGTAGCCGACGTTGACCTGCAGCGCTTCCAGCCTGTTACGGCTGATCTGTGGAAAATCGGAGATCTCGAGCTTGGGCAAAGTTGCGTGCATGAGTTTCCAGGGCCTTGCGACCGGGCTTCGCGGCGAACGTACTAGGGGTCTTCAAGCTACCAGAGGATGTTTGCGCCGCCGAGAACGGCGACACCCAGAGACCTTGCAAGAAGCGTGGACTGCCATCTTTGATGGATCATTTCGTTTTTTAGTTCCACCCGCCCGCGTGACGAGCGCTTATCGCCACTCCTGCGCTTCAATCCGCTCCCGCATAGGCAATCGTGCTCATCAGCGCAAGCTCGGCCTGACGCGAATCGAGGCGTGTGTGCTGCACCACGATCGGCACATCGGATTCGATAACGCTTGCAAAGTCTGTGTCGAACGGAATCGGCTCTGGTTGTGTGAAATCATTGAATCGCGCGTGCAGGGTGCGCCGCGCAGGTACGGTGATCTGGTAGGGACCCACGGGGTCGCGATCGACGAAATACACCGTAACCTGGACCCGGGCATCGCGATCCGATGCGTTCAGAAGGCACAGGGTTTCATGGCTCGTGAGCGTTCGACCGGGCCCATGGCTGCCGGCCGGGATGTAGCCCTCTGCGATCGCCCATCTCTTGTTTCCTATCACGCTGGTCGTCAACGGTTCCTCCGCGGGGCATTACAGGTGTCGGATGCCGTGGATCGTAACGGGTCCCGCTTTCCGCATCAAAGGCTCAGCCGCATTCTTGATCGAATCTTTACATTGGTTTGTATCCGCACTCGTATCATCCAATTCCGTTCTCTTTACCGCTGCAGTGTGCCCGTCCGGGCATGCAATCTCCAAAAGATCCGTGACCTCCAGGAAACCGAACGATGCGCGACACGGCAAGTTTTGCAGGGGGCTGCTTCTGGGGAATCGAGGCGGCTTTTAGTGGCACCAAGGGGGTCACGGCGACCATGGTCGGATACACGGGCGGATCGTTGAAGGATCCGACCTACGAGGACGTGTGTTCGGGAACGACGGGGCACGCCGAGGCCGTCCAGGTGGAATACGATCCCCGACAAGTTTCCTACGACGAGCTCCTGAAAGTGTTCTGGAGCAGCCACGATCCGACTCGCGCGAGCCGGCCGGCCGCAGACGCCACCTACCGGTATCGGTCAGCGATATTTTTCCATGATCCCCGGCAA
Organism: Burkholderiales bacterium; assembly: GCA_046595235.1. Lineage (GTDB taxonomy): Bacteria > Pseudomonadota > Gammaproteobacteria > Burkholderiales > SG8-41 > JAQGMV01. Next base: position 9,545 of record JBKJPI010000672.1, read on the forward strand.
GAGGCCGCTGCAATCGCGTCGAAAGCGAGTCTCGAGAGCGGTTCGGGGAAGCGCGTCGTTACCGAGATCAGCCCGACGTCCCCCTTCTATCGGGCGGAGGAACGTCATCAGCGGTATTTCGAGAAACATGGTCACGTTTGAGACTATGACTGAAAAAGGCACTGGATGATCCCCGGCAAACGCGAATTCGGAGTAATCGGCCTCGGCCGCATGGGCGGCAACCTCGCGTTGAACGCGCT
>JBKJPI010000175.1:0-9604 GCA_046595235.1 Burkholderiales bacterium
CTTCAGGCTTGGGGCGGCCCGGCGCCTGAAGTGCGATAAGAGCTACGAAGGCCGGCGGTACGCGACTAGTCGGTGTTTCGTAGCAGTTTCAAGCTCGAATCGGCGGGCTTCGCCCGCGATTCAGTTCAAATTCGTCGTTCCGGCGCAAAGTAGGGGTGCACTTTGCGACGTTGGACTACAACCGCACTCCGTTCGCGTCTTCCCAGTAGCGGACGATTTCGGTCTGATCGACGTCCGCTCCGATCTTGGCGGCGGCGTCTGACCAAAGCTCTGATACTTTCTCAGCGAGCGGCGCGAATGCGCCGATGGCACGGGCCGTGTCGCGTGCGATCTTCACGTCTTTGGCAATGAAGCCCAGCGCCATGCCAGTGCCGTACTTGCGCGTCAACACGTGCGGCAGAACTTTCTTTGCGATCGGATGATTGCGCTCCGCGCAGAGGGGCACGAGCGCTTCGGCCATGAACTTCGCGTCGAGTCCGAACCGCTGCCCGATCGTCAGCGCCTCGATCGAGTTGATGAGTGCGCACGCATTGACGTAATTCGCCAGCGCTTTCAGCGCGTGCCCGTTGCCGACTGCTCCGCATTCCATGATCTTCCGGCCTATCGCCTTGAGTAGCGGACGGCAGCGCTCGATCGCTTCAGGCGTGCCGCCCACCATGATGTCGAGCGTCGCGTCTTTTGCAAAAACGACTCCGCCCATCACCGGCGCATCGACCAGCTGGATTCCGCGCGGGGCCAACGCTTCTGCGAGCGAGCGCGTTGCGACCGGACTGCAGGTGCTCATATCGATCACGAGCGCGCCCTTTCGAAGCGCCGCGCCGGCACCATCGTTTCCGAGAATGACTTCACGCACCACCGTGTCGCTGGGCAGCATCGTGATCACCGCGTCAGCGCCCGCCGCGACCGCCTTCAGGGACCCCGCCGCGGTGCCGCCGTGACGCTCGACGAAAATCGCCACCGCTTCGGGCTTCACGTCGTAGACCGTGACATCGAAGCCGGCCTCCACGAGGTGCGCCGCCATGGGCGAGCCCATGTTGCCGATGCCGATGAAACCTATTTTCCTGATAATCACTGAACACCCCAAAGCTGAAGGTCGAACATCTCCGAGGAAAGGAGGTTACGGAGGGAAACCTTCGGTTGCCCTCTGTTCGCTTATCGAGCCGCGGCTGCGGGCGCGCGTCTCGCCCGCTTGGCGTTATCGCCGCGGCTCACCAGACCGCGCCGCGCGCCGTAATCGGCCAGATCGCTTCGACGCGCTCGCCGCGAATACAGATGAAGTGGTCATAGAGGTTGACGGTCGGGTCGCAGTGACCCGGGATCAGTCTGAGCTTGTCCCCGACCGCATACCCGCGGGCGCCGTTCAACTGGATCACACCGTGCTCGTCGGACGCCTTCACGAATTCCGCAGGTCCGCCGGACGCAATGCGCGGCATGCCTGAGTCGATACTCGACGCCTTGAGACCCGCATCGACGATTGCGCGCTCCGCAGTGGTGCGGCTCATCACTGTCGTCCATACGAAAAGACTGTGCTCGAAGCGCGGGATGCCGCTCTCGGTCCAGTCATTCCGCGCATAGTCGGCATCCATGAAAATATAGGAACCGGGCTGGAGCTCATCGTAAGCGCTGCTCGCAGCTTCGAATAGATACGTTCCCGTGCCCGCGCCGGTTACCTTCGGACATGGGATTCCGGCAGCCTCGAGCAACTCGCGCGTGCGCTTTACCGCGTCAACCGCTTTCTCGATCGCCGATCTCCGCTCGTCGACTTTCCGCAGATGCTGCGCCGAGCCATGGTAGGCCTGCAGCCCGGCAAAACGCAGATGGGCGCGCGACGAAATCGCCCGGGCCAATGCCACTGCGGGCTCACCGGGCTCCACGCCACAGCGGTTAGCGCCGACGTTGATCTCGACCAGCACGTCCAGCGTCACGCCATACTCCGCAGCGGCCGCGTCGAGCTGAGCAATATTGCCCGCATCGTCCGCGCACACGGCTATGTGCGCCTGCTTTGCGAGCGCGGCAAGTCGCCTGAGCTTCGACGCGCCGACGACTTCGTTCGCGATCAGCACATCGCTTACACCGCCTTCCACCATCGCTTCGGCTTCGCTAACCTTCTGGCAGCACACGCCCACTGCACCCAGGGCCATCTGCCGCGTCGCGATCTGCGGACACTTGTGGCTTTTTGCGTGCGGCCGCACGCTCACTTTGCGGCCTTGCAGAGAATCCTTGAGTCGATTGAGATTCGCTTCGAACGCATCGAGATCGAGGATGAGCGCGGGCGTATCGACATCCGCGAGCGCGAGCCCGATCGTGGCGGGTGGAGAGAGGGGCATGTGACGCTATCCGAGCTGGCGTGGTGAGAGGGTTCGGCGCGTGACGGATCGGGAAAGGTAAGTCACTCCTTCGCGTCGGCTACGAGCTCCGCCTGCTCGATGCCATAAACGCAGCACGCCTCGTCTTCGTCGCCGGTACCGCCGCTGCCGCCGGCAGCGCCGAGAATGTTGCCGCTCTTGTCCTTGATAAGCGCCGCCCCGGTCTGCGGGAGGAATTTTCCTTCAGCCGTTGCAGCGAGCGTCACGAAGAACGCGGGGTTGTCCTTCGAGCGCTTGAGGAGCGCCCGGCTCGATGCCCCCATCGCGACCGCCGCCCAGGCTTTGCCTTTAGCGACGTCCAGACGGAACATGCTCGCGCCGTCTTCGCGCTGCGCAGAAATGATGTGTCCCGATGCATCGAGCACGACGATTCCGAGCGGCTTCACTTTCATTTCACGCGCTTTCTCGAAACCTTTGCTGATGATCGTGTTCGCCTGCTTGAGCGTGAGTGCCGGCATGGCGCCCTCCGGATGAATGTTGATGGAAGCGCGATGGTAACCGGTTCACCTTCGACACGTCACCCGGCAGCGGCTGCTATCGATCGCGTAAAATCGCGGCTCACCTGATAGCCGGGCGAGCACACCATAACGGCAGACCTGCACGAGCTCTCGATCGGCGAAGCGTCGCAACTCATCCGCTCCCGAAAGCTTTCACCCGTCGAGCTGACGGACGCGCTGTTGAAGCGGATCGAAAGGCTCGATCCGCTGCTGAATGCATTCATCAGCGTTACAGCCGACCTGGCAGTGTGGCAGACGAAGCACGCCGAGGAGGAGATCTCGAAAGGGCGCCATCGGGGCCCGCTGCACGGTGTGCCGTTCGCACTCAAGGACACGGAGGGAAACCGTTGGTTTCCTTCTGTTCGTGGGGCGGCCAGGCCCCAGCGAAGGCGAGCGCCGTCCCCCTAGTAGCCGCGATTCCTGACAACTTCTATGAGGCTGGCTGTGCGCTGATGGTCGGCAAGCGCGGCCGCGCAGGCGGCTTCCGGCACCGGTCTGGAAAAGAGATAGCCCTGAACTTCGTCGCAGCCATACCGCAACAGATACGCGAGCTGCGCTTCGGTTTCGACCCCTTCTGCAATGACGATGAGCCGAAGGCTGTGGGCCATGGAGATCACTGCCTGCGTAATGTTCGCGTCGTCCGCATCGGTGGTGATCTCGCTCACGAACGAGCGATCCACCTTCAAGGCCTTCAAAGGGAAGCGCTTGAGATAGGCAAGGCTCGAATAGCCGGTTCCGAAATCGTCGATCGCGCTTCTTACGCCGATCGACTGAAGGTATTCGAGGGTGCGATTCGCTTCCTCGATGTCGTTCATGATCGCGCTCTCGGTGATCTCCACTTCGAGCAGCTCGGACTCGATGCCGCTTTCGGCGAGTATCGCCTTGATCGTCGCGCCAAGGTCCCGCGAGAGGAACTGGCGTGCCGACAGGTTCACCGCCACCGGCACCACCTGCACGCCCGCGGCGCGCCACCGGCTCAACTGTCCGCAGACAGCGCGAATCACCCACTCGCCCGCCTGGACTACAAGGCCGGTCTCTTCGAGCACCGGTATGAAATCGGCAGGGGATACGAGGCCCCGCTCGGGGTGCTGCCAGCGCAACAGGGCTTCCAGTCCGGTGATGCGGCCCGTCTTCAGGCTCACCTTCGGCTGATAGTGAAGGACGAACTCGTCGCGCTCGAGCGCGCGACGGAGCTCGCTTTCCACATTCAGCATCTCGCGCGTTCGCCGGTTCATTTCCGGCGTATAGAACTGGTAGTTGTTACGGCCGCGGTCCTTGGCGCGATACATGGCGACGTCGGCGTTACGGATCAGTGCATCCTGCTCCACGCTATCGGTCGGGAACACCGTGATGCCAATACTTACACTCACGAAGAGTTCCGCGCCTTCCAGCGCGAAAGGCTGATTGAGGCAATCGATGATCTTCGTCGCGACGACCGAAGCGTCGCTTGCCGCGGTGAGCCGCGACAGCACGATCGCAAACTCGTCTCCGCTGAGACGGCCCACTGTATCGTCGCTGCGTATGCAGTCCGCAAGCCGTTCTGAAACCTGCTTCAGCAGCTGGTCGCCCGCTGCATGTCCGAACGTGTCGTTCACGTGCTTGAAGCGGTCGACGTCGATGAAGAGCACCGCGAGCCACCAGCCGTTGCGCCGCGCGTGAGCCAGCCCCTGAGACAGCCGCTCGTAAAAAAGCGCTCTGTTGGGCAGGCCGGTCAGCAGGTCGTAGTGAGCCAGGACGCGGAATTGCTCTTCGCTTTCCTTGAGCGCTTCGGCTGCCCGCCTGTTCTCGGATATATCCTGTATGACTGCAATGAAATAACGCGGCGTGCCGTCGCTCGCGCGAACGAGTGAAGTCGCCATCGAGACCCACACGAGCGAGCCGTCCTTGCGCACGAGCTGCTTCTCGACCGTCATGCCCGGGAAGTTCTCGAGCAGCATGCGGCTCCGGTAATCACGCATGGCGTCGACGTTCGCTTCCAGATTGACCTCGGAAGCGCGCATGCTCAGCAGCTCCTCGCGTTCGTAGCCGACAATGCCGCAATACTTGTCGTTGGTGCGCAGGTACTGCATGTCGAGCGCGGTCATCGATATACCGACATCCGCCTGATCGAAGACTGCGCGCAGCTGCAGCTCGCTTTCCCGGAGCGCTTCCTCGGCTTCCTTTCGCAGGATGAACTGGCCGATCTGCTTCGATACGGCATCGCTCACTTCCAGCAGTGCTTCGTCGGGCTCGCGCTCATCCTCCCCGTAGAACTCGATCACGCCGACCCGCTCGTCGGCCGCAAGAATCGGAAACGCGAACGCACTGCGAAAACCAAGCTTGCGGCAGCTGGCGGCGCGCCTGAAGCCTGTCATGCTCGAAACCTCGCTCACCCACGTTGCGCGCTGCTCCAGCCACGCTTTCCCGAGCAGCCCCGTCGTATGAAGGGTAGTGAGCTCCTTCCAGCTCGCTTCATCCGAGGACTCGAACTCGGGCTCGACAGCGGCCCACCACGATGCCCGCTTGAGCGATTCGGAAGAGCCATCCCAGACCCAGAACGCGCCGTAAGACCAATCCATGGCATTGCAAATGGTGCGGATGAGCAGGGGCATGGTGTCGCCGACGCTTTGCGACTCTGAAAGCGCACGTGCAACGGCGTGTTCCATTGCCCGCTCGCGCTCGAGGCGCCGGCGGCTCGTGATGTCGCGGCTGATCCCGACGATGCCGACAATCTCCCCGCTCGGGTCACGCATGGGGACTTTCGTCGTCGCTGACCAGCGTGTGACTGTCGTTCCGTTGTCATCGAGCACAACGATCGGGCACTCCTCGTCGCGTAGCGCTTCGCCTTTGGCGACGATCTCCCGGTCCTGCTCGTCCATACGCCGGGCAATCGCAGGCGGGAACATATCGAACACGGTTTTGCCGCAGACCTCGGCGTCGGTCAGCCCCCTTGCCGCAAGCCATGCTGTATTACCGAGCTTGACGTGCCCCTGCGCGTCCTTCACGTGCACAGCATCCGGAAGCGCGTTGATGATCGTGCGCAACAGCACGCGCTCGGCCCGGGTTGCCTCTTCCGCCGCCTTGCGCTCGGTGATGTCTTCGACGACGCTGATCGCGTCACGCAATTTTCCGTGCTCATCAAAGGCGGGCGCCAGCGTGCGCCTTGCCCAAACGTGGCTTCCATCTTTGTGCAGGTACCGCTTCTCGCTCGTGTGCACGGTCGCGACCGCGAGACCGCGCCGCGCCTGCTCACGGAAAGCCGCTCCCGGCCCGTAATCCTCCGCTACCGTCACGTCGCGGGTTGGGCGGCCGACGAGCTCGTCGCGCGTATAGCCCAGCATGCGACAGAACCTCTGGTTCACCTCGATAAAGTGCCCGCTCGCGTCGATTCGCGTGATGCCCACGCCCGCATGTTCAACCGTGTCCCGCAGGCGCCTTTCACTCACCGCGACCGCGCGATGCTGCGCTTCCTCACGCAGCCTTGCGAATGCGAAGGCAATATCGTCTGCGAGCGACTGGAGTTGTTCGAGCTCGTCAGTGCCAAGCCCACGATTTGCGCTGGGGCCCACCGCGATTGCGCCGATCGGCTGCCCTTCTATCGCCAAAGCAAAAACGCGTGCATCGACCTCTGGCCCCGGCACGCGAGCCGCATCGCAGATCAACGCGGCTTCAAGCGCTGCCGCGCGTGAAGGTGCGGCCCAGAAGCGCTCGGGGTCCTTCAGACAATCTTTGTCGCCACCCGCATAAAAGGAACGCCGATCCGCGTCGTGTTCTGTGAGAACAAGGCAGACTTCGGCATAAATTTGGGGAACGAACAAAAGCTGGCATAGCGTGCTGGCGAGCCCGGGCTCGTCCGTGGCTCGCAGTACGGCACGGTTGCACTCGATCATAAGGTGGGCGCGCTCGAGCATGAGGGCGGCTTCAGTGGATTGCACACGGCCGGCTTTTGCACGGTCCTGGGCGCTCGACTTACCGATGGCCTTTCCGCTTGCGCTGGATGCTTGCTGGTCCATTCACCTTTTCGGCATGTCGCGCCACCCCGGGCCGCTGCGCACACCGCCTGCACGATTATCGCCAGCGCTCATGTAGGCGAGCGTCTGGTCTATCGTGGGGCAGTATAGCTGAGGCTGAAAAGGGCTTACTTGGGATATGGCCCGGATTACTCACGCTTTTCGGGCAATTGCGCCTTCAGCTTCGAGCAGGGCGAAGACGCCGCCGGCTTCCACGATTCTGAGGAGCTCACGCGGGATTTTGCGGGCGGGCAACGAGGATCCGGTTTGAACATTTCTGACCAACCCGGCTTCGAAATCGACTTCCGCCGTCTGGCCTTCGTCGAAGATCGTTTCGACGCCGGTGCATTCCATTGCCGGAAACGCGTAATTGACGCAGTTGCGATAGAAGAGGCCATTGATCGAATCGGCGATCAGACAACCGATGCCGAGGTTCTTCAGATTGCGCGCAGCCGGGCGGCTCGAACCCATGCCGAAGTTCTTTCCCCCGATCAGGATATCGCCGGGCCGAACGAGATCGACCCAGCCGGGGCGGTTGGCGCGAAAGACATAGGCGAGCTGCTCCTGCTGCGTGAGATAGAACGCGACGTTGGGCAGGATGAGATCGGTGTTGATGTTGTCGCCGAACTTCCACACTCTGGCGGAAAATCTCAATTGAGAAACTCCCGCGGGTCGGTGATGTAGCCGGTGAGCGCGGAAGCCGCCACTGTCGCAGGTGAGCCCATGTAAACCTTAGAGCTCGGGTCCCCCATGCGGCCTTTGAAGTTGCGCGTCGTTGCGGTAATGCAGATTTCGTTCGGCCCGACCACGCCCATGTGACCGCCGCCGCACGCGCCGCACCCCGCGGGCGCGATCACCGCGCCCGCGTCGGCGAGCTTCTCGATCGCACCGCTTTTGAGCGCCTGGCGATAAACGAGCTGGGAAGCCGGCGTCACGATGAAGCGCACCCCTTTCGCCACACGCCGGCCGCTCACAACCTGCGCTGCGAGCTCGAGATCGTCGAGCGTCCCATTCGCACACGAGCCGATGTAAGCCTGGTCGATCTTCGTTCCCGATGCGTCCTTCACCGGCCGCGAGTTTTCCACCACCGTATCGGGATAAGCAACCAGCGGCTCGAGCGCGCCCAGATCGACTTCGCGCACAGCCAGGTATTTCGCGTCGGCGTCCGCATACACCGGCTCGAATTCGCGCGTGCTGCGGGAGCGTACCCAGTCGATCATCACCTCATCGGGCTCGAAGGTTGCGAATTCTGCAGAAAGCTCCGCAGACATCGTGGTGAGCGTCTTGCGGGCATTGATCGAAAGGCTCGCAATGCCCGGACCGCCGTATTCGACGTTCATCGTCGCATGCGCCCCGTGCTTGCCCGCGATCTGCAGGAACGCGTCCTTGGTCGTGACGGCTTTGGGAAGCTGCCCCGTGAGCTCGTAGCGCACCGTGTCTCCGCAGCGAAACCAGGTCTCACCTTTCACCGCTGAATAGAAAACATCCGGACCGCCAACTCCGCGCGCGAGACAGTTGAAGACGCCTGCGCTGCACGTATGCGAGTCACTGCACACGAGCACGGTACCCGGAATTCCGTAGCCGAGATCGGCGACGAGCTGGTGGCTGATTCCCTGCTCGTAGCCGACATCGTGCACGCGCTCGATGCCGAACTTCTTTGCAAAAGCACGAGCTGTGACGTGAGCCGCAGCCGCCATCTGGTTCGGCGCAGGCACGCGATGATCCATGACGACCACGATGCGCCGCGGATCGTAGACTTTGAGGATGTCGCGCCAGTTGGCGGGGAAGAAGTTGTTGTCGAAAAGTATGACCGTGTCCACTTCGACCGTGACGATGTCACCCGGCCCGACGCGCTCGCGGCCGCCGCGGCGCGCGAGTATTTTTTCCGCGATCGTCATACCCATAGGTCGCTCCGCTCCGGGGGAATATCACGATACAGAGGGAAACCAAGGTTTCGCTCTGCACTCCTTTTCTTCGGCGTCCTTGCGGACGCGCAGCAACCCTAACTATCCGCTTTCAATCCGATTGCGCGTATCACTTTGCCCCACTTATCGGTTTCGCCGCGTAAGTGGTTCGCGAACTGTTCAGGCGTTCCCGTTGCAACGTCGCCGCCGAGCGCCGCCAGGCGCGCCCGGGCGTCCGGGCTCGAGACGCCTTTGACGATGCTTATGTTCAGTCGCTCGACAATGGCGGACGGCGTTCCCGCCGGCACCAGTACACCGAACCAGCCGCTCGCGTCATAACCTCTGACGCCGGACTCGTCGACGGTCGGCATATCGGGCAGCAGACTCGAGCGCCGCAGGGACGTCACCGCGAGGGCGCGCATTCTGCCGACTTTGACCTGCGGGAGGAGTGTGCTGAGATCGCCGGAAAGGACCTGGACCTGACCGCTGATGAGATCGGTCGCAGCGGGCGCCACACCCTTGTAGGGCACATGCGTAATCTGCATTCCGCTCATCGACTTCAGTAACTCGTTAGCAAGATGCGTTGTCGACCCGTTACCGGGCGAGCCGTAGTTGAGCTGGCCGGGTTTTGCCTTCGCGAGGCTAACCAGTTCCTTCACAGATCTCACCGGCAGCGACGGATGCGTCACGAGCAGAAACGGCATGACGGTCACGAGCGCGACCGGGGTGAAATCACGCACCGCGTCGTAAGGCATCTTCGCATACAGGCTCGGATTGATCGCGAGCGGCCCATTGCTGCCGAGAAGGAGCGTATGGCCATCCGCGGGCGCTTTCGAAACGATCTCCGC
>JBKJPI010000392.1:0-15341 GCA_046595235.1 Burkholderiales bacterium
CTTCGCTCGGGCCTGGCCGCGCCACGAACAGAAGGAAACAACGTCCGAAAGTGAAAACCTACTTTCGGCCGGAACGGCAAGTTAGAACTTCAGGCTTGGGGCGGCCCGGCGCCTGAAGTGCGGAAAGACGAAGAGAGCAACGAAGAACCGAAGGGCACGCAACCAGTCGGTGTTTGGTAGCTTTTTCAAGCTCGAATCGGCGGGCTTGGCCCGCGATTCAGTTCAAATTAGCACTACCGGCGCAAAGTAGGTCTTCACTTTGCGACGAAGCAGTTCACTTTGCGACGATAGTTATTTCAGCCCCACACCCGATGCTTTGACAAGGTCTCCGATCCGCTTGGTCTGATCGCGGCGGAAGGTGTCGAGCTCCGCACGCGTGCTGCCCACGATATCGATGCCGAGGCCTTTCAACTGCTCGGCGAATTCAGGCTCCTTTGCAGCCTTTACCATCTCGTTGCTGACTTTTTCCAGTATCGCCGCCGGTACTCCGGCCGGTGCGACGATGCTGTACCACCCCAACATCTCGTAACCTGGCACCGTCTCAGAGATCGAAGGCACATCGGGCATCGTCCCCGAGCGCTTGTGGCTGGTTACGCCGAGCGCACGCAGCCGCGTGGACTGGACCAGAGGTAGTGCCGCGGGCACGACCGCATAAGTGAGGTGAACTTCTCTCGACATCGTATCCGCAAGCGCCTGCGGCGCCCCCTTGTACGGCACATGCAGCATCTGGGTGCCCGTTAGCTGCGTGAACATGAAGGCGCACAAATGCTCCGATGCGCCAGCACCGGCCGAGCCGTAGCGCAGGGGCGTCGTTTTCGCCAATTGAATAAGCTCGGGAAGCGACTTTGCCGGCACCTGAGGATGGACGACGAGGACGAAAGGCACCGTGCCGATCAGACTGATCGAGGCGAAGTCCCTCGCAAGGTTGAACTTCAGATCCGGATACATCGCAGTCGCGACGAGGAGTTGGGAGGTGAGCATCATCCAGGTATAGCCATCCCGGGGCGCACGTGACACCAGATCGGCGCTGATGGTGCCGGCAACGCCGGGCCGCCCATCGACCACGACGCGTTGGCCCCAGGCGCGTGAAAGGCGCTCACCCATCACGCGAGAGATGATGTCGGGCCCCGACCCCGGGGTACTGCCGATGACGAGGCGGACCGGCCGCTCGGGAAACCCACCTTGCGCACCCTGCGCTGCCGGAGCCGCCATCAACAGCGGGATCGCCGCAGCAAGTAATTTTAGAATCAGCATCTTAAGTCCTCCTCCTACCGTTTTTTAATTTGGCCGTGCAGCCGCTCGTGAGCGACCTCAGGAAGCCTCAGGTTACCTCAGCAGCCACCAGATACGGGCAAATGCCACGGTTGCGCACACCGATTGCTTCTCAGACCTGCATGAGAGCACAACCAAAGGCTGTAGACGACTGGGAGTTCTATACCGATCCGGCTGGGCGGTGGTCGTGGCGGCACGTCGGATACGAAGGCCGCCGCAATAGTCATGCGGTGTTCAGAGGAATCGTCGAAGCCATTGCGGATGCAGTCCGGCATGGATACGAGCCCGGGGTGTCTCACATCGAGATGGAGCAGTGCAGGCGCGCTCAGCCGCGGGACCGCGAGTCAACACGCGAATCCAGCATTTAGCGGGGTAGACCTCACGGCAGGCCTCAGCGCAGCTCGATCACACCCTGAGCGACACGTTGCGCGATGGGAACGCGGGATTCGATCCCTTCGGTGAGCTCGATCAGCGCGTATTCAGCGAAGCCCGATTCCTGCCGGAGCTTTTCCGCAGCTCGCCTGAAAACGGGACCCACCTCACCTTCTCCACCGGTGATGAAGCGCTTCATCGTCATTCCGATGCGGTAGCGCCTGACCCCGAGCGACTCGACCTCTACTTTCCAGTTGGGCGCGAGGGGGTCGATGATCAGGAACACGATCCCGGCGGCAATGATCGACTCGGCAGGAATCGTGAGCGAAGGGCTTACACGAAGCGTCCGCGCAGGAATGAGCGATCGCTGATAGTTATCATCGATACTGCTGCAGCCGCCTGCTGCAAATGCCACGCTGGCTGCAAGTCCCACCGTCAGCAGCTTCTTCATCACAGGAAGTCGAAAAGACGCATGCGAGTGATCGCCACGTATGACTTCTGCGCAGCCTCGAGTCCGGTTTGCTTACGCGCGAGATCCGAGAGGGCCTTGGCGTAATCGAGATCCTGAAGCCGCGACAGATCGGCTTCGAAACCCAGATTGAGCGCGCTCGAGGTCTCACGCGCAGAATCGAGCTCCTGCATCCGGCTTCCGACGGACCCGCGCGCGGTCAGTATCTGGTCCAGCGCCCGGTCGACGCTCGCGCCGGAAAGGTTGAGGCTGCTCTGGAACTTCGCCCGCGCCGATGCGCCTGCGGGAATGCCGCTCGAGAGCGTCGTGATGAGCTCCTGCATTGTGGCGAACACATCCTGGTTCTGCGAGCGCTGAAGGACGAGGGTGTCGCCGCTTGCCGGCGCGCCGGTCACCTCGAGCTCGACGCCTGCATTCCACGCGGCTGCGCTGGGGTCTCCAGCCTGGCGCTGCAACGAGATCTGACTCCCAGACGAATAAACGCGCGCGTGCGGCCCTGCGGCGGGCGCTGCCCCCGTCAGCATCGAAACATTGTTTACGTTGTCGATGATGTCGTACGTTGTGACCGGTGGAATCGAAGCGTCGACGAAGAAGGCGATCGTGTAGTCGCGACTGTTCGCGGGATTTGCCCACGCCTGCGCGTCGCGAACCGTTCCGGTTCCGACCACGGCGGTGCCTGTATTCGCAGGCGCCGGTGTCGTTACGAACGTGCCGTTGCCTTCGCGAACGCGCTGAAATATCTCGGCGCCGTTGTCCCCGACGACGACGCGGCGCTGAGGGCCGATCTGCACCAGGCGGCGGCCTTCATCGCCGGCGTAGCTGACGACCCCAGGTGTGCTTTCCGAAAACGGCCGGGTCGTCCCCTGGTAACCCGAAAAGAGATAACTGCCGCTGCCGTCGGTGCGGTTAGCAACCCCGAGGAGCTCATCGTAGAGCCCGCGGACCTCGGCTGCGAGGCTCGTGCGATCGCTGTCGCTGAGTATTGGATTGCCGGCCTTGATCGTGAGTGTCTTGACGTCCTGAAGCACACGCGTCGCATCGCCGAGCGCCTGCTCTTCAATGGAGAGCGCCGATTCCGCACCGGCGGCATTCGTACCATATTGCGCGTTGAGCGATTTCGCATTCTCGAGGTTGACCGCGGCCGCGGAAGCGACCGGGTCGTCGGACGGCTTCTGCACCTTGCGGCCTGAAGCAATCTGCTCCTGTAGCTCGAGCTGAAGATTCTGCTGACGATTGAGCCCCGTGAATCCGAGCTCGTGCAGCATGCTGGTGGATAAGCGCATGGTTACCTTCCAAGACCCAATATCGTGTCGAAGAGCGTCGACGCGACTTCGATGACTTTGCCCGAGGCCTGATACGCCTGCTGGTAGCGCATGAGGTTGGCTGCCTCTTCGTCGAGGTTGACGCCTGAAACCGATTGTTGACTCGCGCGTGCACGCTGAGATATCGCGTCCTGCGCCTGTGACGAAATCTCCGTTTCGCGCGTCGTATTACCGACCGACGTGGTGAGCTGCCCGTATGCAGCCTGGAAACTCGTGGTTCCGCCTGCGAGCGTTCCCGTCGACTGGAGATCGGCGAGCCGGGATGCGTTGCGGTTGTCGGACGTCGCACCGGTATTCGATACGACCGTGAACGTGTCTCCCGCTGCCGGCGCGCCGGATAGAGCGACGGTCCAGCCGTTGTAGGTGACAGGCGCGCCCGCCGTATATGCAACCCCGACCGGGTTGCCGGTACCCACGCCGGTCACGTTGAAGGTCGTAGCGCTGGTGAACGTAATCGTGACCGGTTGCTGCAGGTTGCCGTTCAACGGTGTATTGACGGTGCCGGCGCTGATCGTGCCGGTGCCGGCGTTGGCGTTGGCGGAGCCCGAACGAATCGGCGCTGCTGCAGCAATCTGAGTGGCATTGGTGAGCGCCACAGTGAAATCCCGTGCGGCATTCGTCGTTGGCTGGATCAGGAAGCTGTCGCCGTTAGCAGGCACCCCGCCGGTGAGCTGGATCGTGATGCCATCGACAGTTTGCGGCAGCGTGGCATAGCTCGTCGTCGTGTTGTCCGAAAGGCGCATGAGCTGGTAGGCGCCTGCCGTAAACGTCAGACGATAGTCGCTCGCTGTCAGGCCCGAGGCGCTCGACACGCTTGCGCTGATCGCGGCCGTGCCCGCGTTCGCGCCATGGTTAGTGACCTGCGGCTGCAGCGGTGTAAAGAAATCTCCGCCGAGTGCGCCCGCAATGTCCTGACCCAGACGGTGCTGTGCGTTGAAGGTTGCGGTGAGGCCGGTTGCGATGCGGCCGAGCTGATTCTGCGCATCGGTGAGCGCGCCTGCGCGAAATGCGAGCAAGGCACCGAGCCGGCCCCCAGTGAGGGACTGCGGCGACAGACGAACTGCTGTGGCACCGGAAACGTACGCGACGTCGGTGCGGCCGGGCACCTCCTGCGACGGCACGGCTTGCAGGCGAAACGCCTGCGTGCCCGAAACGATGGTCTGTCCGGTGCCAATCGAAATATTGAGGTTGCCATCGGACTGCATGAGCACGGTCGCGCCGACGAGCTCGTTCAACTGCGAGATGAGCTGGTCGCGCTGGTCGAGAAGGTCGTTCGGCGGCTGATCCGGCCTGTTCTGAGTCGCGGAGATCTGCGCATTGATCGACGCGATTTCGCGAGCGTAGCCGTTTACGCTCGTTATCATGCTGTCGAGCTGGGCATTGACACCGGTGTTCATCTCCCGCAGCCGGGTGTCGATCGACTGGAAGCGCGTCGCAAGCGCCTGTGCAGAGGAGAGCATCGCCTGCCGTGACGGTGCCGAGCCGGGGTTCGCGGCGACTTCGTGCACGCCGGAGAAGAAGCCCTGCAGCACCGGCGCAAGTCCTGCGCTCGGATCGCTCAGAAGATTGTCGATCTGTCCGACCTGCGTCGCGTAGGTGTCGTAATAGCTCGCCTGCGCCTGCGCGCGGCCGGCCTGCGTTTCCAGGAAGTCGCTGTAAATGCGGCGGACATTGTCGACCCGCACACCCTGACCGATGAAGCCTGCGCCGCTGAGTCGCGGAATCGCATTCGCCTGCACCGTCTGCTGGCGATGGAATCCCGGCGTGTCGGCGTTGGCAATGTTATGGCCAGTCGTGACAAGCCCGGTATGCGCCGCCGTCAGACCTGATATGCCAATCCCGAATAAACCGCTGCTCATGAGGCCTTCAACTCCTTACGCGTTAACGGCAGCAGCCGCGATATCTTTCGCGCTCATGCCGACAGGCCCTGACGCATGACGCTGCCCGTGATGATGCGCTGCAGCTTCGTCGCGTAAGCGGGGTCGGTGGCGTAGCCGGCTTTCTGCAGACCTTGCGCAAATGCTTTCGGATCGCTGCCGGCCTCGAGCACCGCGGAGTAACGCGGGTTGCTCTTCAGGAGGTTCGCGTAATCCATGAAGGATTCGGCATATGACGCATACGAACGGAATTTATCCACGATCTTCTGTTTGGCGCCGTTTATGAATTCGTGCGTCGTAGTGTCGGTACTCGCGCCATTCCACGACCGGCCCGCCTTGATGCCGAAAAGATTGTGTGAGGTTGCGCCGTCAGCGGCCTTGATCTCACGACTTCCCCACCCCGACTCGAGCGCGGCCTGACCGAGAATGAAGTGCGGGGGAAGTCCAGTAGCTTTCGACGCGTCCACCGCGTGCGGCCACATCCTGTCGATGAAATTTTTGGCACGTGAGCCTGCCGGCGCTTCGGGCTTGAGCGATGCGCCTTCAATCGGTGGCGTCGTCGTCGCCGCTGCAGGTGGTGTGGCCTGAAGGCCCGCACCGAGTGCCGGGAACGTTGATTTCGGTACGGCGGTCGCCCCTTCGGTCGCCTGGAGGCTGCCACCTTTCGAAAGCTGACGTGCCATGACATCGGCGAGTCCGATGCCGCGTTTCGACATCGCCTGCGCGAGCTGCTGGTCGAGCATGCCGGTATAAGTACGCGTCTGATCGCTGTCGAGCGGTCCGTCCTGCGGTGACGCGTCTCTCATGCTTTTCAGCAGCATGTTCACGAAGAGCACTTCGAACTGCTTCGAAACCTCGCGAATCGCTTTGTCGGGTGACGCCCCCGCTTCCGAGCGCAGCCGTTCGAGGCCGCGCGGGTCGAGTGCCAGGCCTCCGGTTGCGGGCGTCATGTCAGATGATCTCGAGCTCGGCGCGCAGTGCGCCGGCGGCTTTCATGGCCTGCAGAATCGAAAGCAGGTCCTGCGGTGTCGCGCCGATTGCATTCAGCGCTTTCACCACTTCGTTCAGGCTCGCACCGCGCACCATGGTGAGCCCCGACTTTTCTTCCTTGATCTCGATGCGCGCGCGCTCGACGACTACGGTCGAGCCGCCACGTGAAAGTGCGGAGGGCTGGCTGACGAGCGGCTCGCTGGTTATCGAAACCGACAGGTTGCCGTGCGCAATCGCACAGGTGTCAACGGTCACCGCGCGGTTCATAACGACCGAACCGGTGCGTGCATTCACGATCACCTTGGCAGCCGCCAGGCCGGGGGTGACGTCAAGGCTTTCGACGCGCGCCAGAAATGCGACGCGCTGCGCCGGATCTTCCGGTGTTGCGACCTGCACCGTACGGCCGTCGATGGCTACGGCCGCGCCCGCACCGAAAGCACCGTTGATGGCGGTGACGATGCGCTCCGTCGTCGAAAAGTCGGTCGAGTTGACCGCCAGCGTCACACTCCCGTCACGACCGAGCGACGAAGGCACCAGGCGTTCGACCGTTGCGCCCGAAGTAATGCGCCCGACGCTCAGGTGATTGACCGTGACACTGCTGCCGCCGCTGGAGGCGCCGATCCCGCCCACGAGAACGTTACCCTGCGAAAGCGCATACACCTGGCCGTCCGCGCCTTTCAAAGGGGTTAGAAGCAGTGTGCCGCCGCGAAGCGACTTCGCATTACCGAGCGACGAGACTGTGACGTCGAGTTGCTGCCCGGGCCGCGCGAACGCAGGCAACGTCGATGTGACCATGACCGCGGCGACGTTCTTCAGCTGCAGGTTGGTTCCCGGGGGCAGCGTGATGCCGAGCTGCGAAAGCAGCGTCGTCAGGCTCTGCACCGTGAACGGGGTTTGCGTCGTCTGATCGCCCGTTCCGTCGAGGCCGACGACGAGCCCATAACCGAGCAGTGCATTCGAGCGCACGCCCTGCACCGACACGAGGTCCTTGATGCGTTCCGCGTGTGCGGGGGCGGGCCACGCGAAAAGGACCGCGAAGGCAAGCAGTAACGCACGCATGAGCTTCCCGCACGCTTTGTCCATCACCATTTCGTCGTCGCTTTGCATCAGAAAGGCAGAACGTTCAGAAAGAAGCGCGTGAGCCAGCCGGTCTGCTGATTTTCAGCCACCGCCCCGCTCCCGCGGTATTCGATGCGCGCATCAGCGACAAAAGCCGAAGAAACCGTATTGGTCGCGGTCAGATAGATCGGGTTGACGATGCCCGAGAGCCGGATGTACTCGGAGCCCTGGTTGATGCCGACCTGTTTCTCTCCGCTCACGAGAAGATTCCCGTTAGGGAAGACTTCGGTGACCGTCACAGTAATGATGCCGGTAAAGGCGTTGTTGTTGCTGCTCTCGCCTTTGCCGTCGAATGAAAAGCCCGAAGTCGCCGCAAGGTTCGAACCGAGGAACGATTTGCCCGGAAGCCCGCTCAGCCCGGTCACGCCGAAACCGTTGTTACTCGCGCGGCCGGTGTTCGTCGCAGACTTCTTGCTCGCGTTGGTGTTTTCGACGATCGAGATCGTGAGCGTGTCGCCGACGCGGCGCGCCCTGCGGTCTTCGAACAGCAGGCCGTTGGCGAGGCCGACCGAGTAGATCGCGCCGTCCATGACGAGCGCAGGCGGCGGCGATGCCGGCCTTGCATTGATCGGTTGGTGAACGCTGGTCGGCGGTGTGACGCTGACGCAGCCCGCTGCCGCGAACGCGCTGACAAGGGCGCCAAGGATCGTTCTGATGTTCATCTTCAGCCTTTACGCGGTTAGAGTTGCGCGAGCTTCTGCAGCATCTGGTCGGAGGCCTGGATCGCTTTCGAATTGATCTCGTAGGCGCGCTGGGTCTGGATCATGCCGACCAGCTCTTCGACGACATTCACGTTCGAGGTTTCGACGAAGCCCTGATTTAGAAGCCCCATGCCGTTCGTTCCCGGCGTGTTGGCGCTCGGGGTTCCCGATGCCGCGGTCTCGATGTACAGGTTCTCGCCCATGCTCTGGAGGCCCGCGGGATTCATGAAGCCCGTGAGCTGGAGCGTTCCGACCTGCGTGGGGGCGACTGTGCCGGCACGCACGACACTGACGATGCCGTCGCGGCTGACCGTAACCGAAAGCGAGCTCGCAGGGATCGTGATCGCCGGCTGCACCGCAAATCCGCTTGAAGTAACCAGCTGGCCCTGCGCGTTGACCTGAAAGGAGCCGTCGCGCGTATAGGCGGCCGTGCCATCCGGCATCTGCACCTGGAAAAACCCGTTGCCCTGCACGGCGATATCCAGCGGGTTGGAGGTCTGCTGCAGGTTGCCTTGCGTGAACACGCGTTCGGTCGCGACCGGCCGCACACCCGTGCCGAGCTGAAGGCCCGAGGGGAGCTGCGTCTGCCCCGACGACTGCGCGCCGGGCTGGCGAATCGTCTGATAGAGCAGGTCCTCGAACACTGCGCGGCTGCGCTTGAAGCCATGCGTGCTGACGTTCGCGAGGTTGTTCGCGGTCACGTCCATCTGGGTCTGCTGTGCGTCCAGCCCCGTCTTCGATATCCACAACGATCGGATCATGGGAAAAAACTCCGGTTAACGGTTAGACAGAAGCTGGGTCGCCGTGCGGTCGTTGCCGTCGGCGTTCTGAAGGATCTTCATCTGCATGTCGAACTGGCGGGAGATTGCGATCATGCTCACCATCGCTTCCACCGCGTTGACGTTACTGCCTTCCAGAGCACCCCCCTGCAGCTTCACTTTAGGATCGACTTCAGCCTGCGCGTTCCCGCGCATGCGAAAAAGCCCGTCGTCGCCGCGCACGAGCTGCGCTTCGGGCGGATTGACGAGTTTGATGCGTCCGATCGGCGTCACCTGCGTCGCCTGGTTGCCGCTCGGCACGGTGGAGACCGTGCCATCGCCGCCGACGGTAACGCGGGTGTCGCCGGGAATCGCGATGGGACCGCCATCGCCGATGATGTTGAGACCAGACCGCGTTTGCAGCTGGCCGTTCACATTGACCTGGAGGCTCCCGTTACGCGTGTAGGCTTCAGAACCGTTGGCGAGCTGCACCGCAATCCAGCCCGCGCCTTCGATCGCAACGTCGAGATCCCGGCCGGTCTGCTGAATCGCACCGGGCGTGTAATCCGCGGTAGGCGTCGACTCGATGACGAAAGCGCGCGTTGCGGCGCCCTCGCCGAAAACTTCCGCAGACCTGAAGGCACTCATGTGCGCGCGGAAACCGGTGGTCGCGACGTTGGCAAGATTGTTTGCCACGACGGCTTGCTGCTCGAGCATCTGCTTCGCGCCGCTCATCGCGACGTAGATCATGCGATCCATGGATAGACTCCGGACTCAGGATTCGTTGGAGAGGCTCGCGTGATCAACGCAGGTTGACGAGTGTTTGCAGCGTCTGATCCTGCGTCTTGATCGTCTGCGCGTTCGCCTGATAAATACGCTGGGCCGTGATCATGTTCACGAGCTCCTGCGTGAGATCGACGTTCGAGTCCTCGACCGCAGCCGCCTGCAGCGAGCCCATGCTGCCGGTGAGCGGCGCACCGATCACCGCCTGACCGGAGCCCGAGCTCTCCTGCCACAGGTTGTCGCCCATCGAACCGAGACCCTGTGGGTTTGCGAAGTTCGCAAGCACGATCTGCCCGAGGTTGTTCGAGTAGCCGTTCGAGTAGCGGCCCTGGACCACGCCGTCTTCGGCGATGTCGAAGCCGGTCAGGCGGCCGGATGTGTAGCCGTCCTGGTTGAGCGCAGTGACCGCGAAGGGCGCACCGAACTGAGTCGTGCCCGTCAGGTTGAATGAGGTCGTCAGCGGAGTCACCGCACCGCCGGTGAGCGTCAGCGCCACCGCGTTGATGGGCATCGCGGTGGTCATCACGCCGCTCGTGTTGAAATTGAGCGTCGTGGGCACGCCCGCGCCGCCGCCGAAATCGACAGTCGTCGTAGCGCCGCCGTCGACGGTGCCGTGAACCGTCCATGCACCGGGCACTGCCGTTTTTACGAAGTACGTGGTGAGCGTGTGTGTATTGCCGAGAGAATCGTAGACCGCGCTGGATGTCGAGTTGGTATACGTCGCGGCGTTCGTGGGCACGAACGCCGCGGTGATCGCCGCAGCCCTCGAGTCGAGATTGAGCGTCGCATCGATGTCGCTGGTCGCGCGCGGCGCGATATCGCTGGTCGAAAGCCGCAGCGGCACAGGATTCGAGGAAACGACGTTATTCAAAGCATCCACCGGATACCCGGTGAGCTTCAGGTTGTCCGCGTTGACGACGAAACCCGAGCTGTCGAGGTGAAACTGGCCGTTGCGCGAATAGGCGACGCTGCCGTTGTTGTCGAGCCGGAAGAAGCCGCGGCCGTTGATTGCGATATCGAGCGGGTTGTTCGTAACGGTCAGATTGCCTTGGGTGAACTCCTGCTGAACCTGGGCCACTTTGGTGCCGATGCCGATATTGTTGGCACCCGCGCCCGAGAGTGAGCTCGCGAAGACGTCCGCGAACACGGCGCGCGAGCCTTTGAAGCCCACGGTGTTCGAGTTCGCCACGTTGTTGCCGATGATGTCGAGGTTCTTCGCCGAGGCGTTGAGACCGCTCAGTGCCGATTGGAAACCCATGATTGTCTAGCTCCGTTTAAAGTATGCGTTTGACTGCGGACATGCCGATGTCGCCGCCGCCTTCGAGATTCAGTGTGGTTCCGTTGCCGCCGAGCGAGATGCCGCCGACACGGCCCGACGTCAGCGGTTCGGCCGCGATCGTCGTCGTACCGCGTGCCGCAGTAACCTGGAATACATAGGTGCCGCTGGGCGCGGTCCCGCCGCTGTCGGTCTTGCCATCCCACTCGAAGCCCGACATCCCCGCCTTCGCGGGGCCCAGCTGAAGCGTGCGCACGACGTTGCCTGCGGTGTCGGCTATGGAGACGAACACGCGGTCAGCGTCCTGCTTCAGATCCATCCCGCCGGCAGCCTTGCCGCCCGCGAGATTGATATAGGAGCCTGTTGCGTAGACCTGGCGCCCGATGATCGAAGCCGACTGCATCGACTGCGATGACAGCATCGAGGACGAGAGGCCTTGCAGCGTTGTATTCAGCTTGTCTATCCCGCCGACGGTGCTGATCTGCGCGAGCTGTGAGGTCACCTGCGCGTTGTCGAGGGGATTCAGCGGATCCTGGTTCTTCATTTGCGTTACGAGAAGCTTCAGAAACCGGTCCTGCATTTCGGTGCCGCCGACGAGGCCGTTCGCTTTCGAGGCCGCTGCGCTGGTGGTGGTGGCCTGCACCGGTGTCGTCGCGGGATTCGCCGCGGCGGTTGTGCTGCTCGAGGAGCTGGTAAGGCTCTTGAGCGCGCTGATCGCGCTCAGTCCCGCGCCTATTGCCTGCAATACAGGAAGCATGTCAACTCCGTTTGTCAGTGATATCGCCTCGATGCGGCGCGAGCCGCAGGAGGGAGGTTACGGGGGGAACCCTGGGTTTCCCCTGTTCGTTTACTGCGCCGCGGGCAGTGATGAGCGAAAGCGTAATCACTGTCCGATCTGAAGGGTTTTGAGGAGGAGCGTCTTCGCGGTGTTCATCAGCTCCGCATTCGTCTGATACGAGCGCGATGCGGAAATCATGTTCACCATTTCTTCGATGACGTTCACGTTCGGCATGTTCACGTAACCTTTGTCATCCGCGAGCGGGTGGCGCGGGTCGTGCACACGGCGCGGCGGCGTCTGGTCCTGCACGACGCTGGTCACGCGCACCCCCACGGCGTTGTCACCTGCGATCGGCTGCGCGCTGAACACCACCTGCTTTGCGCGGTACGGTTCGCCCGTAGAGCTCGTGGCGCTGTCGGCGTTCGCAAGATTGCTCGCGGTCGTGTTGAGCCTTTGCGACTGCGCGGTGAGCGCGCTGCCTGCGACGTCGAGTATGTTGAAGAGAGACATGGCGTCTAGCCTTGTATGGCCGCAAGCATCGATTTGATGCGGCTGTTGATGAACATGAGCTGCGCTTCGTAGCGCACCGCGTTCTCTGCGAACTGCGCGCGCTCCACATCGAGATCGACGCTGTTGCCGTCGACGCTCCGCTGCACCGCGCTGCGAAACAGCACCTCGGTGCCTTGCGGGACCCCTTCGCTGCTGCGCGCCGGCGTGCGTGCATTGACGTGCGCGGCTTCTGCATTTTTCAAAGCGGCTGCGAAATCGACGTCACGCGCCTTGTAGCCGGGCGTATCCGCGTTCGCGATGTTCGATGCGATCAGCTGCTGCCGGTAGGCATGCAGGTTGAGCGCGTTCTGCGAAAACCGGAACATCTCATCCAGCTTGGTCATGGTGTCCTCCTTCGATGTCTTCCAGCGATCTTATGAGCGGCACCCGTCTTCCCATCAGCGGATAAGGGGGAGAAAAGCGCGTCAATTTCGGAGGTACGAAACGGTCCCGGTCGCGCAGAATCGGTCCATCAACTGATCGAACAGGCGCTTTAGGCGCCACGACGCCCCCATGAAAACGCTGCTGAGCCTCGCCATCGCCGTTCTTCTGGTCCTTCCGGCCGGGAGCTACGCCCAGAACACCGCCCTGCAGTCGCCCGTCGCCGTCCAGCGCGCGGTCGAAGACTTCCTGCGAGTCCAGACGAGCGGCCTTTCGGGTCAGGCCAGCTTCACCACCGGAACGGTAGATCCGAAGTTGGCGCTACCGGCCTGCGGCGCCCTGGAAGTGTTCACGCCCGCGGGGGGAAGGCTGTGGGGCAACAGCTCGGTGGGCGTGCGCTGCGGTGCACCGACGCCGTGGACGATTTATGTTGCGGTCACAGTGCGGGTGCACGGACCCTATCTTGCCGCGGCACGCGCGATTCCCGCCGGACAGGCTCTTGCCCACGGCGACCTCACCCTGGTGCAGGGTGATCTCACCCAGATGCCGGCCTCGATCGTGAGCGACATGGCGCAGGCGCTGGGAAAAACGCTCAATGGCCCGCTCTCGCCGGGGCAGCCGCTGCGTGCTGACGCTCTCAGAGTGATCCCTGCGATCGTGCAGGGCCAGACGGTCAGACTGGTCTCGCAGGGCGCCGGCTTCCGCGTGAGCGCCGACGGCAAAGCGCTCGGCAACGCAGCGGTCGGTCAGCTTGCCCAGATTCGCACGGGCGGCGGTCAGACGGTGAGTGGCATCGCGCGCGCTGACGGGACGGTGGAAATTAATTTCTAGTCAGAACAAGCACTTGAGTCTGGATCCTCAAGTGCCGATTGCGTCTGGACGATAATACCGCACCAGCTCGGGAGCCTATACTCAAGTTCCGGTAGCCGGTGCCGTTATTCTCGATAGAAATCCTACGGGACCAGAAGAACATGAAGATCGATCCAGCAGTAAAAATCGCCCCGGCAACCACGGTTGCCACAGATGAACGTACGCGTTCGGCCAAGCAGCAGCCGGAAAACTCGGGCGCCCAGACCCGCGCCGATGTTCAGTTGAGCCCGCTTGCGGCCCAGCTTAAAAACATCGAAGCGAGTCTCGAAACCACCGAAACCGTCGACAGCGCCCGCGTAGCCGAAGTTAAACGCTCGATCGCGGAAGGCCGGTTCGAAGTCAACGCCGAAAAGGTCGCCGATCGTCTGATCGACGCCACTCGCGAGTTCATGCGCGCACAGAAACAATGAAGGTAATGCAACCCTCTCACAACGACCTTGCCGCCGCAATCCGCTCTGAACGAGCGGGTGTGGAGGCCCTGGTGGAGGTGCTGGCAGCCGAACGGCTCGCGCTGGGACTCGGCGATACCGACCGGCTCGCAGAAATGGCTCCGCGAAAACGCGAGCTGCTTCTTCACATCGCCCATCTGGGCGAGCAACGCAATCGTCTTCTGGAATGCTGTGGTGCCAGCGCAGATCGCCGGGGAATGGAACGCCTGCTTGAAGCGAACGCCGATGCGGCGACGAGCCGCCTCGAATGGAGTGCGCTCCTGGAGCTCACTCAGAACGCCCACCGGCTGAACCAGGAAAACGGTGCTTTCATAGAAGCGGGGATGCGCGCGAATCAGCAAGCGCTCGCGGTGCTCACGTCGGCCGCAGAACCATCCGGCACTTACGGCCCCACCGGCCGCTCCGTCAGCTTCGCTTCGCGCTCGTTCGCATCCGCCTGACGGCGGGGCGGCGCTCGCCTCGCTCGGGCCTCGACGCCCTACCTCGCGCCTTCTGCTTCAGCGCCCTTGTAGCCGCGGCGCCTCGCGTCGGCCATGCACTCCTCCATCGTACTGAAAGCAATCGCTGCGGCGATGAGTACCTCGCCATCGGGTGAGAGCCGCTGCCAATGCCATTTGTCAGCGTCGTCCTTGCGGAATGTCCATACGTCGAAATCGGTGAACTCGATAGGCATGAGTTTGTGCGCGTGAATGGGTGTGTCGGAGGCCGTCCGATCGCCGGACCGCCGCAGGGTTATACGGAGCCCCATGCAAGGGGCGCGCCTTTTTCTCGACTGCTCTAAGGCCACGCAAAGCCGCCGAGCAAACGTTATGCCGCGGCCGGGGCCGCGGAGTCCGCGGTCGGACTCGAAACTTCAGAACGACAGCTGCCCCGACAGATACAAACCGTTCTGGTTGCGCTTGTCCGCGATGTTCCCAAGCTTCGCGTATGCAGCGGTGACGGAGAAGCGCTTATCGGGCGCAAACGCGATGAAGACGTCCCTGAAGTTGTCTTCTCCGAACACGCTGAGGTTGTCGGGCTTCGCGCGATACTCGAATCCGGCGGCGACACGGTCGGTTAGGAACAAGGCGACGGAGCCTTCGAGCTTCATCCTGTAATCGTCGTTCCTGTCACCGCCGAAACCGAGGAGCCCCAGCTGGTTCGCTTTCGTCGCGCGCGCAGTGACGTTCCAGAGCAGATTGCGTCCAGCCAGAGCCGCAAGGTGAAGCTTGGTCGCAGCGACATAGAAGTCCACGCCTGAATCTTTCTTCGCCCCGAGCAATCGGGGAATCGCAAAATCGCGGTTATTCTTGTACTGAAGGCCGACCGCGATTTGCGGCAGGAACGTGTCCTGGTCGAACACCGCGTCACCGGCGAGCTTCAACTTGATGCCGAC
>JBKJPI010000084.1:0-8917 GCA_046595235.1 Burkholderiales bacterium
GCGCCTGAATATGAGGCCTCGCTCGAGCGCGAGCTTTCACTCGCCAATGCGATCGTAAGCGGAATGGGCTTTGCCGGAATGCGCTTCGAGCTTGTTCGCGCGTCCGAGATCGGCACGTGCGAGAACGCAATGTGGGCGCTCGAACGCCATGAAGCGCCGCCCGCGGCAACGTTCAACCTTTCGAATGAAAAGCGACGCACGCTCGACTTCGTGCTCGATCATCTGGTGCGGCATGCACCGTTGCGAACTGAAGCAGTGCCGCTGGCTGCCGGGTCACCGTTCGGACGGATCGAAGTCAATCGTGCAACGTGCACCATGTGCATGGCGTGTGTCGGCGCCTGCCCATCGAGCGCCTTGCTCGATTCGAAGGAAACGCCGCAGCTTCGCTTTGTCGAGCGCAACTGCATTCAATGCGGCTTGTGCGCACAAACATGTCCTGAGGACGCGATCAGCCTCAGCGCGCGTCTTCTGCTGACACCTGATGCGAAAACGCCCGTCGTTTTGAACGAGACGGAGCCTTTCAATTGTGTGCGTTGTGCAAAACCGTTCGGCACGCGTCAGATGATCGACAACATGGTCGGGCGCCTCGCCGGCCATTCGATGTTCGGCGCCCCCGAAGCGCTGCGGCGCCTCAAAATGTGCGCTGATTGCCGTGTCCTCGACATGATGGAAACGACGGAGAAAGCGACTGTGTTCGACTATCCGCCAGTCTCGACGACACGGCTGTAGACGTGGCCGAAGTCGAAGGGGCGAGTGAGATCGAGCCCGAAGAGCGCGCCCGGGCTCTTTGGTATGCGATCATTTCACGACTTTTCTATGCGCCGCCGGATCGCGAGTTCCTTGACGGCCTCAAGGACGTCGGTCAAGGCGCGAATGTTGGAGTCGTGGAAAGCCCGTTCCTCACCGCCTGGAGCAACCTGCGTGACGCGTGCGCGACCGCCAGTGCGGAAGCCACCCGGGAGGAGTTCGAAAGTCTTTTCGTCGGCGTCGGCAAAGCGCCTGTCACGCCTTACACCTCGGCTTATGCGGCGCCCAACGTCCCTGACCGCCATTTACTCGCCTTGCGGGAAACGATTTCCGAATGGGGGCTCGCCCGGCGTGATCGCGTTTTCGAAGCCGAAGATCACGTCGCGGCCCTTTGCGATGCGATGCGCTGGTTGATCGAGCAGTCAGCGGGGCTGGAAGACCAGCGCGCGTTCTTTCTCAAATTTGTGGGGCCCGGGGTTCGAGGCTTCTGCGCCGGCATCAGGCAAAGTCCGGCTGCGGCTTTCTATGCCAAAGCGGGCGCGTTTGCCGAGGCATTCCTGGCCGTGGACGAAGACGCTTTCGAGATGCATACGTCTGCCTGACGCGCGCCATCTCGATGTTTCTACCAATCTTGCATTGCACTGTTTTCACGGGTAAATTGATGAGTACTTACAAAGAGCAATACACCGGAGGAGGAGACGTCATGAAAGCCATTAAGCCCAGGCTCACGCGCCGCAACTTTCTGCTTGCGGTCAGCGCAGGCACCGCGGCAAGCGCGGCAGCCATCGTGGCAAAGAAAGAAACCGGCGGCGTCTCTACAGACGACATCGCGGAGAGCAAGAAGGGCTATCAGGTCACGGATCACGTCCGTAACTATTACCGCACCGCGAAGGTCTGAGGAGTCCCACCATGCTGCTCACCCGCAAAGCGCCTGCGTCCTCTTCCCGCGAACCCGCGACACAAAGCCGTCTCTCGCGCCGTGCATCGAGCATGCTCGGGCGCACCGTCGATCGCCGCGCGTTCCTCAAGCAGTCCGGCATCACACTCGGCGCTGGTGCCGTCGCAAGCCAGCTGCCTTTCAGTATCGTTGCCGAAGCGCCGGCGGCGGAGAAGGCCGCTGAGTCGCAGATCGAAGTGAAGCGTACCGTCTGCACGCACTGCTCAGTGGGCTGTGCGATCGATGCAGTCGTTCAGAACGGCGTATGGATCAGGCAGGAGCCCGTGTTCGATTCACCGATCAATCTCGGTGCCCATTGTGCGAAAGGCGCTTCGATTCGCGAGCACGGCATGACGCACGACTCGCATCGACTCAAGTATCCGATGAAACTCGTTGCCGGCAAGTGGCAGCGGGTGAGCTGGGATGTAGCGCTGACTGAAGTGAGCCAGAAGCTCGCGCAAGTGAAGAAAGATTCGGGGCCCGATGCGACCTTCTGGATCGGTTCTTCCAAGCACAACAACGAGCAGTCTTACCTTCTTCGCAAGTTCGTGTCGATGTTCGGCACGAACAACATGGACCACCAGGCGCGTATCTGCCATTCGACCACGGTTGCAGGTGTGGCGAACACCTGGGGCTATGGCGCGATGACGAACTCGTATAACGACGAGCAGAATTCCAAAGCCATTCTCTTCTTCGGTAGCAACGCCGCCGAGGCGCACCCGGTCTCGATGCTCCATACCCTCCACGCCAAGGAAAAAGGCGCGAAGGTGATCGTAGTCGACCCGCGCTTCACGCGAACCGCAGCCAAAGCGGACAAGTTCTACCGCATCCGCTCGGGGGCCGACGTTGCGTTCCTGCACGGCATGCTGTACCACATCTTCAAAAATGGCTGGGAAGACAAGGCTTATATCCAGGCACGCGTCTTCGGCATGGACAAGGTGCGTGAAGAAGCGGCGAAGTGGACGCCTGAAGAGGTCGAGCGCGTCACCGGCATGAAAGAAGCCGAGGTGCGCGATGTCGCCGAGACGATGGCCAAGAACAAGCCCAGCACGATTGTGTGGGCGATGGGCCAGACGCAACACACCAACGGCAATGCGATTGTGCGTGCCTCGTGCATTCTCCAGCTCGCGCTCGGCAATATCGGCGTCTCAGGCGGGGGTGCGAACATCTATCGCGGCCACGACAACGTGCAGGGCGCGACCGACATCGGGCCGAATCCCGATTCACTCCCGGGTTACTACGGCGTTGCAACAGGATCGTGGAAGCACTGGGCGAGCGTCTGGGGCGTCGATTACGAATGGCTGAAGAGCCAGTTCCCGTCACAGACGATGATGGAAAAACCGGGCATTACGGTGTCCCGCTGGATCGATGCGGTGCTCGAGAAAAACGAGCTGCTCGATCAGGAGTCGAATCTCAAGGCTGTCGTGTACTGGGGCCACGCGCCGAACAGCCAGAACCGCGGCAAGGAAATGCTCGAAGCGATGAAGAAGCTCGAGCTTCTGGTCGTGATCGATCCATATCCGTCTGCGACGGCCGCCATGGCGGCGCTCGCGCGAAAAGACGGCGTCTACCTCCTGCCTGCTGCGACTCAGCTCGAGTGCGAAGGCTCGGTCACAGCGTCAAACCGTTCGATTCAGTGGCGTGAGCGCGTGATCGAGCCGATGTTCGAGTCGCGCACCGATCACATGATCATGTACCAGCTTGCGCAGAAATTCGGCTTCGACAAGCAGTTCATGGCCAAGATCAAGCTGCAGAAAGGCAAGGGCGGCATGGACGAGCCGTCGATGGAAGACACGCTGCGGGAAGTGAATCGCGGCACGTGGACCATCGGCTACACCGGACAAACCCCGGAGCGCCTGCAGGCACACATGCGCAACATGCACGTGTTTGACGTGAAGACGTTGCGCGCTAAAGGGGGCAAGGACGCGAAGACCGGTTACGTGCTCGACGGTGATTACTTCGGGCTGCCGTGGCCGTGCTGGGGCAATGCCGACCTGAAGCACCCGGGCTCGCCGAATCTTTATCAGACCTCGCGCCACGTGATGGACGGCGGCGGCAACTTCAGGGCGAACTTCGGCGTGGAGCGTGACGGCGTGAGCCTGCTCGCGGAGGACGGCTCGCACTCGGAGGGCGCAGACATCACTACGGGTTATCCCGAATTCGATCACGTGCTCATGAAAAAGCTCGGTTGGTGGGACGAGCTCACGGACGCTGAGAAGGCTCTGGCGGAGGGGAAGAACTGGAAGACTGATCAGTCGGGCGGAATGATCCGCGTCATCATGAAGAACCACGGCTGTCATCCGTTCGGGAATGCGAAGGCCCGCGCTGTCGTCTGGAACTTCCCGGATCCGGTTCCCCTGCATCGCGAGCCGCTCTTCAGCCCGCGCCCCGACCTCGTCGACAAATACCTGACGCACGACGATCAGAAGGTGCGCTGGAGAATGCCGGTTCTTTTCAAAACGGTGCAGCAGGCGAACAAGAACGCCGTGCAGCAGTATCCGCTCATCATGACGAGCGGCCGTCTGGTGGAGTATGAAGGCGGCGGCGACGAGACGCGTTCCAACCCGTGGCTCGCCGAGCTGCAGCAGGAGATGTTCGTCGAGATCAACCCGAAGGATGCGAACGATCGCAACGTGCGCAATAACGAGTACGTATGGGTCGAGACGCCGACCAAGACGCGGCTCAAGGTGAAAACGCTCGTCACCGAACGGGTGGCGTCCGGCACGGTGTTCCTGCCGTTCCACTTCGCGGGCTGGTGGGAAGGACAGGACCTCCTCAAGTACTACCCCGAGGGGAGTGCGCCCTACGTGCGCGGTGAAGCGGTCAACACTGCGATGACATACGGTTACGACATCGTTACCATGATGCAGGAAACAAAAACATCGCTGTGCCAGGTTCAGAAGGCCTAGCGAACAAAGTATCCGAGGAGCTTTTCACATGGCCAGAATGAAATTCCTGTGTGACGCCGAGCGCTGCATCGAGTGCAACGGCTGCGTTACGGCGTGCAAGCAGGAGCACAACATCCCCTGGGGTGTGAACCGCCGGCGCGTCGTGACGCTCAATGATGGATTGCCGGGCGAGAAGTCGATCTCGGTCGCATGCATGCACTGCTCTGACGCGCCCTGCATGGCGGTGTGCCCGGTCGACTGCTTCTACAAGACCTCTGAAGGCGTCGTGCTTCACGACAAGGATCTCTGCATCGGCTGCGGCTACTGCTTCTATGCGTGCCCTTTCGGCGCGCCGCAGTTCCCGCAGGATGGCGCCTTCGGTCTGCGTGGCAAGATGGATAAGTGCACCTTCTGCGCCGGAGGTCCGGAGACGGACCATACAGCGGCCGAGTTCACCAAGTACGGGCGTAATCGGCTGGCTGAAGGGAAGCTTCCGGCGTGCGCGGAAATGTGTTCGACCAAAGCGCTGCTCGGAGGCGATGGCGACGTTGTCGCGGACATCTATCGCACGCGAGTCACCACGCGCGGCAAAGGCTCCGAAGTGTGGGGCTGGGGCACGGCCTACGGTAAGCCCGAAACCCAGCGTCCACCGCAGCCGGGAGCGAAATCGTGAGATTCCTGGTGCCAGCCGTCGTCGCGAGCTTCGCCGCCCTCGCCATCGGCGGGTGCGGAGAGAAGCCGAACGTCACGGTATACAAACAGGGGCAGTACCAGGGGAAGCCGGACAACGTGCCTTGGCAAAGTGCGCCCTTCAACAACAACCAGGTTGAATGGGAAAAATCGATCAAGGCGCGGAACAACGCACAGAACGAATATCTGCGCGTCGGCAGCCAGTAATGCACCGGTTTGATGCTCAGCGTTGGGCCGCGCCCCTCGCCCTTGCTTTACTCGTTCTGATCGTTCCCGGGTACGCACCGGCGCAGGTGAAGGCCGCCGCTACCGAGTCAGCGCCAGCGCAGCAGGCGCCCGCTCAGCAGGCGGAGGCCGCTGAAGGCCAACGCGCCGAGGCGCAGCGTCAGGTAACTCAGCCAGGAAACAGCGCGCCGCTATGGCGTGATGTTCGTAGCGGCGATATCAATGCGTACCAGACCACGCAGGTGCGCGGCGTCGAGACGAACATTCTTGTGCAGAGCGAAGGCGAGATGTGGCGCCGCATACGCAACGGGCCGATCACCGTGTACGGCGGCTGGCTGATCGTCGCGGTGTTTCTGCTCCTGGGCCTTTTCTACTGGAGAAAAGGCGAGATGATGCTGCACGAGCCGAAAACCGGGCGCGTCATCATGCGATTCACGCCATGGGAGCGACTGGTCCACTGGACCACGGCGATCTCGTTCGTAGCGCTGGCTCTGAGCGGCATTATCATGCTCTTCGGACGCTACGTGATCCTGCCCGCCACGGGCTATACGATTTTTTCCGCGCTCGCGATTCTGGGCAAGAATGTACACAACTTCGTAGGCCCGCTCTTCGTTGTCTGCACCCTCCTCATGATTGTCACTTTCGTGCGAAAGAACGCGCCGCGCGCGTACGATTGGGTTTGGGTGCGACGGTTCGGCGGTCTTTTCAGCGGCAAGCACGTGCCCTCGGGCAAATTCAACGCCGGCGAAAAAGCGTGGTTCTGGGGCGGTGTGGTCGTGCTGGGGATCCTCGTCAGCGCCTCCGGGCTGGTTCTCGACTTCCCGAATTTCGGTCAGGGCAGGGAAGCCATGCAGCTCGCAAATATCATCCATGCAACCGCCGCCGTGATTTTCATGGCGATGTCGCTCGGGCACATCTATCTCGGCACGATCGGAATGGAAGGCGCCTACGACGCGATGCGCCATGGCATCGTCGACGAGGCGTGGGCGAAGGAGCATCACGAGTACTGGTACCGTGAGGTCGTGAAAGGCGACGGCTCCACCAGACCTGGCGCGCCGCCGCCGGCCGCCGCAGCCGCACCGATGAAGGAAGGTTGGAAGCTTTAGCGCCTACCCGGTTCAACGGCCAATAAAAAAGCCCGGCTGATGCCGGGTTTTTC
Source organism: Burkholderiales bacterium (assembly GCA_046595235.1). Lineage (GTDB taxonomy): Bacteria > Pseudomonadota > Gammaproteobacteria > Burkholderiales > SG8-41 > JAQGMV01. The sequence continues at coordinate 6,647 of JBKJPI010000084.1, forward strand.
TTCATGGGGCACTCGGGTCTTAGCCGTCCAGCGCCGAAGCCACGATTTCCGCCTGGATCCCCGCCGCTTCCGCATTGTCGAAATTGAGCTCGATCTTGATGCCGTTGGGGTCAAGCAGGAAGAGCTGAAAGAGCCCCTGATCGTCGACCTGTCGCCTTTTGAACGACACGTCCAGCGCGTTGAGATGCCCCATCATTTCCGCGAGGCCGGTGCAGCGGAAAGCCATGTGGTCGATGACACCGGTGCCTTGCAGCGCGTCCGACTGCTGCCCGAGATACTGCGTGCGGTTGGCACTGACGTTCTTCCCGCCTTCGGTGATGTGAATGACGTCCTTCGCGCCGAGATAGAGCCAGCACACAGGAAACTTGAAGTCCGGATGCTCGCCTTCGCGAAAGCCGAGCACCTTCACGTACCAGTCGCGGGTTGCGGCCATGTCGCCCCTCTGTACGAGGAAATGCTCCAGGTGCTGGACGCCCATCAGACGACGCCTTCCATGACTTCGACTTCCACGAGATTGCCGGGAGCAACGTTGCCCTGATCGGTCGGCAGGATGATGAAGCAGTTCGCCTCGGACATCGACCGCAGGATCCCGGAACCCTGCTCGCCGGTCACACGCACGGTCCAGTCGCCGTTCTCGCCTCGTGTCAGAACGCCTCGCTGGAACTCGGTGCGTCCCGGTGCTTTCTTGAGCGCCGACATGCAAGGCACCTTGAACGTCGGCACGGCATCCACGGGATCCTGGCCAGAAAGCTTCAGCAGCGCGTCGCGCACGAACTGGTAGAAGGTGACCATCACCGACACGGGATTACCCGGCAGGCCGAAAAAATGAGCGCCGCCTACGCGACCGTAGGCTAAAGGCCGGCCCGGCTTCATCGCAATTTTCCAGAATACGACTTCGCCGAGCTTCGTCAACAGCGCCTTCACGAAATCCGCTTCGCCTACGGACACGCCGCCGCTCGTGATGACGACGTCGGCTGCTTCGGCAGCCTGGGAGAACGCCGCTTCGATGAGCGCAGGATCGTCGCGGACCACACCCATGTCGAGCACTTCGCAGCCGAGACGCTCGAGCATCGCGTGTATCGTATAGCGGTTGCTGTCGTAGATCTGTCCTGCACCCGGTGCGGTGCCGAACGACACGAGCTCGTCGCCGGTGGAAAAGAATGCAACCCGAAGCTTCCGGTAGACCGCGATTTCCGGTATCCCGAGCGAAGCGATGAGGCCGACTTCAGCCGCGCGCAAACGCCGTCCCTTGAGGAGCGCTACAGCGCCCGCCTGGAGATCTTCTCCCGCGCGTCGCAGGTTCTGCCCTTTCCGGTGACCGCTGCCGATCGTGACCCGGTCGCCCTCGGCCTTCACGTGCTCCTGCATGACGATCGTATCGGCGCCGACCGGGACGACCCCGCCCGTCATGATGCGCACCGCTTCGCCCGTAACCAGGGCGCCGGCATACGGCGTACCGGCAAAGGCGCTACCCGCAACCTTCAGTGTGACCTCGCCATCGCCTGACAGGTCCGCGTGCCGCACGGCGTACCCGTCCATGGCGGAGTTGTCGTGCGCGGGAACGTCGAGCGGCGAAATGATGTCGGCCGCAGCGACCCGTCCGAGCGCTGCACGCACGTGCACCCGCTCGACTGCGGTGACGGGTGAAAGGAAGCGCGCGATGACGTCCCGCGCCTTTTCGACCGGCATCGAGTTCGGATCGTAATCGTCGGCGCAGGAGAGATCGCGTAAGGGTTGCGAGGGGTGATTCATGGGCGGGCTCATTGAGAGATCGTTACTCGAGAATTCTACAGGATCGATCGATTGCAGCTGCCTCCGGCCCATGGGCGCAGCGGCGTGAATGCCAATAGAATTGGCGGCTTCATGCAGCTGCAATCGATCCGATCATGAACGACGTCAGCCGCGCGTTCGCTGAAGCCTTCAGCATGATCGGGCGCCTCGACGCACAGCTTGTCGACATCGTGCTGTTGAGCGTGCAGGTCAGCCTGACTGCAGTCGTGTTAGCCGCGCTCATCGGCCTGCCACTGGGCGCGACCGTCGCCGTGCGCCGCTTCCCGGGCCGGCAATCGGTCATCGTGTTGCTCAACGCGCTGATGGGGCTGCCCCCTGTGGTCGTCGGCCTTCTCATCTATCTTCTGCTGTCACGCGCCGGTCCGCTGGGCTCGCTCGGCATTCTTTTCACGCCGGCGGCTATGGTCGTCGCGCAGGCCGTGCTGGTGACGCCGATCATCGCAGCACTGTCACGCCAGATTCTCGAAGACGTGTGGGCGG
>JBKJPI010000162.1:0-5802 GCA_046595235.1 Burkholderiales bacterium
CGCGCAGCGAAAGCCGATGTTGTGGTGCCCGGCCGCTGGATTGCGTGAGAGGGTGCGTCCGCGCTGTGTCGTCGTGATTTCGCTGGTGGGTGAGTCGTGTCCGCCGCCGCGGGTGCCGCGCACGGCCCCCGGCTTCGGGTCTTCACGGCCGTCAGTTGCGCTGTAAGGATATGGACGGTATGCGCTCGACACCCATTCCCATACGTTGCCCGACATCTCGCGCACGCCGTAAGGACTGGCGCCGGCGGGGTGCGCATCGATCGGCGCAGTCTCGTTCCAACCCGCTGCGAATTGCGCGCGCCGCCGATCCGGCAGCTCGTTTCCCCACGGATAACGCCGTGCATCGGCACCGCGTGCAGCTTTTTCCCATTCCGCCTCGGTAGGGAGGCGCTTGCCATTTACCCGGCAGTAAGCGAGCGCACCGGCCCACGACACTTCGACGGCGGGATGGTTCTCGTATCCACGGTCAGGGCCCCAACGTTCACCCTGGCGGTGAATGCGGGCGTCGGGATCACTGAAGTCGTAGAGCGTGGCAATCGGCCCCGCTTTTGCCATCTGCGCGTTCAGAAAATCCGCAAACTGCGCGTTGGTAACCGGAAAGCGATCGATCGAATACGCCTCGAGCCCCACTGCGTGCGCCGGACGCTCGTCGTCCGGACCCTCGTTGCTGCCCATGACGAAAGCGCCGGATGGGATATCGACCACCTCGCTTAGCGGGATCTGAGAAACGGCGGGGAGCCCGACGAGCGCCGCGCATGCGACGATCGCAATGCGTTTCATAAGCAAACGCTCATCCTCAATAGGTCATACACGCCGCATTAAGTATGCCCGTCGCGAGCGAAAGTGCGCCGAGGAGAATTCCAGGCGCGACTTTCCCGGCGGGGATGTCGCGCGCGATGTCCGGGATCACCCGGGTGACTGCGAAAAATACGAGGAGCTGCACGATGAGCGCGATAATCCCCCACACAGCCATGTCTGCGAGGTTCGCACTTTGCGCGACCGCGTGTGCGAGCGGGATGACGAAGCCGAGGATTGTTCCGGCGAGGCTCGCAGCAGCGGCCACATTCCCTTCGCGTATCAGTTCGAGCTCGCGGTATGGCGTCATCCAGATGTAAATCGCGAGGAACAGGACGAGGAACGTAAGGCTCGTCGCGAGATAAAGAAGAAAAGCGGGCAGCCCGCCGATCGAGTGCTGGACGATTTCCATAGGGATCTCTCTAGTCGAAATAGTGGGGAACGAAACGGCTGGTATTGCGCGTGACTGGCGTTACATCCTCGCGAATTCCCATGCCTGCTGACGCATTGCCGATGATCCAGCTTCCGATCACCGGATAATTACTGTCGAAATCGGGAAGCGATGCGTAAGCCTGGTACACGTAGCCCTCAGCGCCGTAAGTGCCCGGTTGCGCAAAGACGCCGCGTCGCCCGTGAATCTCGACGTTCGCACCTTCCCGCGAATAGAAAGGTTTGCGCACGAACTGCTCGCCGAGCTTGCCGGGCTCGAAATACGCCGCAAGAAGGTTCGGATGATTGGGGTAAAGCTCCCACAGCACGGCGAGCATACCCTTGCAGCTCAGGAGAAGCTTCCACGCGGGCTCGACGACTGTGAGCTGTGCACGCGGGATGTTTTTGCCGAAATCCTCACGCATCATCCATTCCCACGGGTACAGCTTGAAGAGTGCGCGGATGGCGGTGCCGTCCAGATCGACGAAAGCCGTCTCGGCGCCGGACCAGCCAATGTCTTCGATGTAGATATGCCGCGCATCGAGACCGGCCTGAAGGGCCGTGTCGCGCAGGTATTCGAGGTTCCCCAGGTCTTCGTCACTGTCTTTGACGCACGCGAAATGCACGACCGGCGCAACGCCGGGCAGCGTCGGGCGAATCGTGCCCCATTGCGCAATGAGCTTCTCGTGAATCGAGTTGAACTGATCCGCGCTCGGCTCCACGGCCTGAAGCCAGTTCCACTGGGCGACCGCGGCCTCCAAGAGCGAAGTGGGTGTGTCGGCGTTGTATTCCAGGAGCTTCGGCGCGTTGATGCCGTCGTAGCGAAGGTCGAATCTCCCATTCAACGTTGGCGCATTCGCTTTCCAGGTTTCGACGACATAGTCCGCAAGCCAGGGTTCGATTGCGAAACGATCGAACATTCCGCGGTCGATGATTGTCTGAACGGCCGCGAGACTCATCGCGTGCAACTCCGCTGTCGCTTCCTCGAGCATGTAGATCTCGGTCGCGGAGAAGCGGTAGCAGACCGACTCGTCCCAGTAAGAGCCGTCGAGGCTGTGGAAGTGAAAGCCGACCGACTCGAGCTGCGTCTGCCAGCTTTTGCGAGGCTGAATTTTGCGGCGCTGCAATCAGCCGCCCGAGCTGTGGCTGCGTGCGGAAGAGCCGAAGCCGCCGCGCGAAGCACTGCCGGCCGAACCTGGAACGTGTGTGGTACCGACGGCGCTGCTGCCTTGTCGTGCCGGCAGGGTCCGTCCGAAGCCTGATCCTGCGCTCATGCGCCCGAGGCCGAACAGCAGCGGCCCGTAAAACATACCGGCGTGAGAACCGGACGCCTGTCGTTCGCATTTGGTGGTGTCGTCGCCCCAGTCGCGCTGGCAATCTGCCTGCGATTCGTAAACGTCACGGGTCGCCGTTTCCTCCGCGTCACTTCCGCAGCCGTTCAGAGCGGCCGCGCTGATGAGGACGAGCGTGAGTGTCGCAGTCGAACGTCTGGATTTCATAATGGGCCTGCCTGCAAGAAGCGTGTTGCGGAGATGATAGCGGACAAGTTACTGATTCGTTTGAAGCTCTGGGTGCATTCCGCTAGAATCACCATCCTTTAGGCGCGTAGCTCAGCTGGTTAGAGCACCACCTTGACATGGTGGGGGTCGCTGGTTCGAGTCCAGTCGTGCCTACCAGAATTTAGGTAACTGAGTCTGGTAGTTAAAAAGTGCGGCGTCCCCGCACTTTTTTATTTTTATTTGGCGCCGCAAGGCGCGTAAAAGGGCCGTTACGCCGTGAGAAGTGACGACGTCAACGGCGCGTCGAAGAGACGTCGCAGACTTCTATGGTAAACATAACGTTACCCGACGGCTCGGTCCGTTCGTTCGACCAGCCCGTGAGCGTTGCCGAGATCGCCGCGTCCATCGGTCCGGGACTGGCGAAGGCTGCGCTGGCGGGGCGGGTGAACGGCAAGGTCGTCGACACTGCAGAGCGCATAGATTCCGACGCGCAGGTAGCCATCGTCACCGATCGCGATCCTGACGGTCTGGAAGTCATTCGACACTCGAGCGCGCACCTGCTTGCGCACGCGGTGAAAGATCTTTTCCCCGAAGCGCAGGTAACCATCGGCCCGGTCATCGAAGACGGCTTCTACTACGACTTCGCCTACAAGCGGCCCTTCACGCCCGAAGACCTCGCAGCGATCGAAAAGCGCATGACGGAAATCGCGAAGCGCGACACGCCGGTCGAGCGCAGCGTCATGCCGCGCGACGACGCGGTGAAGTTTTTCCGGGACATGGGTGAGCAGTACAAGGCCGAGATCATTGCGTCGATTCCGCAGGGCGAGAACATCTCGCTGTACCGCCAGGGCGATTTCATCGATCTCTGCCGCGGGCCCCACGTACCCTCAACCGGCAAGCTCAAGGTTTTCAAGCTCATGAAAGTCGCCGGCGCTTATTGGCGCGGTGACTCGAAGAACGAGATGCTTCAGCGCATCTACGGCACCGCGTGGGCGAAGAAAGAGGATCAGGACGCGTATCTGCATCGCCTGGAGGAAGCAGAGAAGCGCGATCATCGGAAGCTCGGACGCGCGCTCGATCTCTTTCACATGCAGGATGAGGCGCCGGGCATGGTCTTCTGGCACCCGAAAGGCTGGACCGTATGGCAGCAGGTTGAGCAATACATGCGCGGCGTTTATCGTGACACCGGTTTTCAGGAAGTGCGCTGCCCGCAGGTTCTCGACGTCAGTCTGTGGCAGCGCTCAGGGCATTGGGACAATTTCCGCGAGAACATGTTTTTCACCGGCTCGGAGAATCGCGAATATGCGGTGAAGCCGATGAATTGCCCCGGCCACGTGCAGATCTTCAACAGCAACCTGCGCAGTTACCGCGACCTGCCGATGCGGTACGGCGAATTTGGTTCATGCCACCGCAACGAGCCCTCGGGTGCACTCCACGGGATCATGCGGGTGCGCGGCTTCACGCAGGATGACGGCCACATTTTCTGCACGCCGGCGCAAATCGAGCCCGAGGTCGAGGCATTTCATCGCAAGGCGCTCGAGGTCTATCAGGACTTCGGCTTTACCGATGTCACCGTTAAGCTCGCGCTGCGGCCGCCGAAGCGCCTCGGCGGCGATGACGTGTGGGATCAGGCGGAAGCCGCCCTTCGCGAGGCGTTGCGCAAGTGCGGGGTGGAATGGCAAGAGTTACCCGGAGAAGGCGCGTTCTACGGGCCGAAGATCGAATATCACCTCAAGGATAGCATCGGTCGCCCGTGGCAGTGCGGCACCATCCAGGTCGACTTCATGATGCCGGGCCGCCTCGGCGCCGAATACGTTGACGAGGACAACATGCGTAAGGCGCCGGTCATGGTCCACCGGGCGATTCTGGGGTCGCTCGAGCGCTTCATCGGCATTCTCATCGAGAACTACGCAGGTGCGATGCCGCAATGGCTCGCGCCGGTGCAGGTGGTCGTAATGAACATCTCGGAGCCCCAGATTGGCTATGTTCGAGAGGTCACCGAGACCCTCCGGAAGGCTGGCTTACGCGCCGTGGCTGACTTGAGGAACGAGAAAATTTCCTATAAAATTCGTGAACATAGTTTGCAAAAGCTGCCTTACCAGGTCGTCATCGGCGACAAGGAAGTGGCAGCCCATCAGGTAACCGTTCGCACCCGCAAGGGAAAAGACCTCGGCCGTATGACGGCGGAGGTTTTTATTTCCCGTTTGAAGGCTGATGAGGCCAGACGCGGTCGTTCGGTTGACGAGTAACGCCACAGGGGAGGTCGTCGCATAGCTCAGGAAAAGGAAGCCCGGATCAACGGTGAGATCAATGCACCAGAAATTCGTTTGATCGGGGCAGGTGGGGAACAGGTAGGCGTCGTGAGTCTTGCGGCGGCTAATAAGATGGCCGAAGAGGCCGAGCTTGATCTGGTGGAAATTGCGCCGACTGCGCAACCGCCGGTCTGCCGCATCATGGATTTCGGTAAGTTCAAATACCGGGAAAGCAAGAAGCGGCACGAAGCGAAGCTTAAGCAGAAGCAGATCATCGTCAAAGAAGTGAAGTTTCGTCCGGGAACGGATGAAGGCGATTACAAGATCAAGCTTCGTAACCTGATCCGCTTCCTCGAAGAAGGCGACAAAACAAAAGTCACTCTGCGCTTTCGCGGGCGTGAACTGGCGCATCAGGAGTTTGGCATCCGGTTGCTCGAGCGCATTCGCGCCGATCTCGCAACGCACGGTGTGGTCGAGCAGTGGCCCAAGATGGAAGGGCGGCAGTTGGTGATGGTGCTGGCGCCGAAAGTAAAGCCAGTTGCAGCAAAGCCGGCGAAGGCAAAGCCCGCCGGAGATGGATCGAAAGGGGCATCCGAGCAGGCGCCCAAGCCTGCCAAGCCTAAAGCTGCACCGGCACCCGCTCCGGAACAGCTGGTTGCTGAGCCCGAAGCGGTTGCTCCGGCAATCGAAGCGGAAAAATAGTTATAACAAGTAGTCGCTGTGGCTCGAAAGTCTCCCTCTGTCTTGAGGGAGCGCCCGGCACTAAGCTAAAAAAGTGGAGTAGTTATGCCGAAGATGAAGACCAAGAGCGGCGCGGCGAAGCGTTT